>NZ_KQ033901.1:3996748-4223440 GCF_000969705.1 Nitriliruptor alkaliphilus DSM 45188 | reverse complement strand
TCCGGGGTGCCCGCCTCGGGACGGCGTTCGGGTTCAAGCAGTCGGCGCCGCCCACGGCGTCGATGCTCGCCGGGCTGGCCGTCCCCGCCATCTCCCTGACGGTGGGGTGCGCTGGGCGTTCGCGCTCGCGGGGGCCGCCGCCCTGATGGTCGCCGTCGCGATCGGTCCGCGTCCACCGAACGCGCCGAGGAGGATCCCTCGCGCCGATCGCGTCAAGCCGGACGCGTTGCCGCACCGCGCGACGCTGGTGGTCCTGCTCGGCAGCGGTGCCATCGGCATCGCCCTGCTCGCGGTGGGGCGACCGGCCACCGTCGTCCTCGGCGCGGTGGTGGCGCTCGCGGGCACGTGGGGGTTCCCGGGGGTCTTCTGGTACGCGCTCGTCAGCGCCTACCCCGCGACGCCGGGACGTATCACCGGCACGATGGCGCCCGCAGCCCTCGGGGGCGTGGTCGGGCCCATCGGGTTCGGTGCGGTCGCGACGGCGGTGAGCTACTCCGTCGCCTGGAGCCTGGCCAGCGCGGTCGCCCTGCTCGCGGCGGCGGCCATGCTTTTCGGCGCACGCCGCCTGGCGCTCACGGGCGTGCCGAGTCCGTGAGCGCCCTGCCGACGTCGTCGGTCAGCAGCCGGGGAGAAGGGACCTGATCCCGCCGGTGGTCGGGTTCGTCCACGCACAGCCGAGGGTCGCGGACGAGATGTCACCGAGCAGGTCCTCACCCTCCGGTCGGACCCCGGTCTCGACCCAGTCGAACAGGTCGGTGTACGACTGCTGCCACTCCGCGGCGCTGAAGGTGCAGTGGTTGACGTCGCGGATCGCGCGCTGGACCAGCAGGTCGCTCGCTCCGTTGGCGGCGACCCGGTCGGCGTAGATCCGCTGCATCTCGATCGGCACGAACAGGTCACCGATGGTGTGGATCGTCAGCACGGGGATCCCGGGGTCGCCCTGGATGATCGGGGCGGGCTGCATGCCCTTGGACCTACGCACCCGGTTGGCTGCCTCGACCCGCAGGATCTCGTCGTTGAGGAACGCGAACTCGTCCCCGTACTCGGCGTAGTCGGTGTCACTGTTCTGCGCGACGATCCCGGAGCGGCCCGCGATGGTCCCGTCACCCTCGCCGAGCGCGAAGAAGAAGTCGCCATCACCCACGGCGTGCCAGAAGTCCCAGGCCACGTCGAAGATCGGCCCACGCTCACCGCCGGAGCGGACCTCCACGAACGACTTGAAGTCCTGGCCGGTCGCGTTGAGCAGCGCGGGTCCGAGCACACCGTCGAACGCCCACGCGGTGCTCGGTGCACCCACGAGGTCGTAGTTCGACAGCGCCTGCTTGATCTCGACCACCTCGTCGCCGACCCAGTCGGCGTCGGGGTAGGTCAGGGTGGCGGCATCGAGACCGGCGTAGGCCGCGGCGCCGAGGTTGTAGTCGAGGAAGTAGTCGAACAGCTCGACGTCGCCCATCACGCCGCAGGCCGGCAAGGCGCCGTCGTACAGCTTCGGGAAGCGCTCGATGGCCGACGCCGTGACGTGGCCACCCATCGACACGCCGGCGAGGTAGGTGCGGTCGGGCTTGCCCCACAGCTGGGTCGCCCGCTGGGTCACGTTCTTGGTGTCGAGCACGCCGACGCCCGGGTCGTAGCTGTTGCGCCGGTAGCTCGAGGCGATCCAGGCGTAGCCCTGGTCGAGCAACCACTCGCGCGCCGGCGGTGGGTCCACGTACAGCCGCTCGCCCTCGCCCCGGTAGCCGTGGGCCCAGACGACCAGTTCACCGTTCCATGCCTCACCCTCCGGCCGCTGGCCGACGAACCCGGCCCCGGCGATCTCGCCGACGACCGTCTCCACCCCGGCGGCCTCGATGACGGACACCGGCCCGCCTCTGAGCGGGGCATCCGGATCGAAGACGTACTCGGGCCCCCGGGCGGCCGAGGCCGGCAACGCCAGCGTGGCCACGAGGGTCAGGACGAGGATGACGAGCAAGGACGAACGGCGCACGGCGAGCTCCCGGTCGGTGCACGGAGGGGGACGTCGACCCGCTCCCGGCAGGTCGACGCGAGGATGCTAGAGGACGTTAACCGAGCGTGCCCTCTGGATGACAGTTAGCGAGATGTCGCCCCTCGCGGGCCGCGCCTCGCTACCGCTCAGCGGCTCGGCGGCTCGGCGATCACCGTCGCCGAGGGGGCCTCCTGGGAGTAGACGATGCGGACGTGTTCGCTCGGTACCGGGCGCTGAGAGTGCCAGTGGGCGACCACGCACACGTCGATGTGCCTTGCTGTCGCCCGCTGCACCGCTGATCACGCGTTGCGCCGCTGATCACCCCCTCGAGCCAGTGCGCAACCGCCGTGCTGCTGTGGTCACGGGGCGCCGCCTCCTCCGACCATCGTCGCCTCCGGGCGTCAGCCAACAGCGGTACCGGCGGCTCGGGGCCGCTCGCGGCCGAGGTCAGACCAGCGGGAGGGCGTAGCGCCACAGTGCCACCGCGTGCATCCCGCTGGCGACGACCACGAGGACGTGGAAGACCTCGTGGAAACCGAACCAGTTCGGCCAGGGGTCGGGCCCCCGACGGGCGTAGACCACGCCGCCGACCAGGTAGGTCAGCCCACCGGCGATCACGAGGGCGATCCCGACCGGCGACAGCACGTGGCTGACGCGCAGCAGCGGGATGGCGGCCAGCGCTCCGAACGACGCGTACGCCGCGACGGTCAGCCAGCGAGGCCCGCGTACGGGTGACAGGGCGACCGCAGCCCCGGTGATCGCCAGCGCCCAGGCACCCACGAGGCTCCAGGTCCGCCACGCGCCACCGAGGGTGTGCACCGCGAAGGGCGTGAACGTCGCGGCGATGAACAGCTGGATCATCGCGGTGTCGACCCGCGCCAACCACCGCCGAACCCGATCCGGCCAGGTCGGCAGGTGGTAGGTGCCCGAGACGGCGTAGAGGGCCACGAGACCGACACCGAACACGGTGACGCTGGCGCGGGGCAGCCCGGGTTGTGCCGCACGCCAGAGCAGCACGGCTGCGACGACGGCCGCGGGTGCGGCCACCCCGTGGACGTAGCCACGCAGCCGTGGGCGGGGCAGCGACACGGGTGCGACCACGTTCAGGCTGGTGGGAGGCGAGCCGGAGGCTTCCTGCCGCTGCCATCGCAGCGCACCGTGGAAGTCGTCGGGACCGTTCCACCGCAGGCTACCCCGCTCGGGGGGTGGGCCGTCGTGGTCGAGGACGTACGGTCCCACCTCCGACGAGGAACGAGGGATCGGTGGCCGGCAAGCGCGACGGCAAGGGCAAGGCGGCCCGGCGCAGAGCGCAGCTCGACCGCCTCGCCGCCTCCTCCGGCGCGGGGGATGCCCGGCGTGCCCGCGATCGCGACGCAGCTGCCCGGTCGGCGGCGGCCGGGCCGTCCGCGGCGAGATGGCTGGTCCCGGCCGGCGATGGAGACGCGACCACGGTCGCGGTGGACGTGGTCGCCGATCTGCTCGCGCTCGACCCACGCACGACCCTTCGCGGTCGCGGAGGGGACCAGCTGCGTGAGCTCGCCGGCGTCGTCGCCGACCTGATCGCCCTCGACGTCGTCGCGCCGTCAGGTCGGCCGCTGGTCGAGATCGTCACCGATGACGAGGCGCTCCGCCAGCAGCTGCGCCCATCGTTCGACCTCGATGCGCTGCTCAGCGGTGGGCCGGTCGCGGGGGACCGTCACGACCGCACGGTGCGCGTCGCGGAGGCGCTGCTGACCCGTGGGGCGCAGCACCGGGACGGCGCCCTCGACCTGCACCGGCAGGTCGCACCCGTCGGAGCGGAACGCCACACGCGGGCCGACGAGGTCGAAGCCACGGTACGTGTGGCGACCGAGGGTCTGTCGCTGCCGGCCGCTCCCGATCCGGCGGTGGTGACCACGACCGGTGGCTGGACGGCGGTCGGTCCGGTGGAACTGTTCCTCGCCGCAGGTCGGGGCCTGTTGACCGGCAGCGCCGGTGACGTCGGTGGCGCCGCGCTGGTCGCCTGGCTGGACCAGGCGCGGCGCGGTCGGGCCGACGGCTGGTGGCCCGCGCTCCAGGGGTGGCTGCCGGTCGACGCGGCATCGCTGCTCGATCAGGCGGCAGCACGCGCCGGCAGCGATCACCCGGACGTCGCCGGTGCGGCGCTCGTGGAGCTGATCGCAGCGCGCTACCCGATCGCGCCGCCGAGCTGACCGGTCCCCACCTGCAGGCCGAGGTCGGTGATCGTCGCGCGTCGCAGGTCCGCACCGACCACGTCGATCAGGCACCGCTCGGTGCGGTCGGCCACCTCGTCCACGTCGGTGTCCACGCCGAGCGTCGCCAGCGTCGTGACCCGCTTGTCGGTGATCCCACACGGCACGATGCCGGCGAAGTCCGCGAGGTCGGAGGTGACGTTGGTGGCCCACCCGTGGGTGGTCACGGCGCCGGCGGTCACGTGCACGCCGATGGCCGTGACCTTGGCGTCGCCGACCCAGACGCCGGAGAACCCGGCCACCCGCTCGCCCGTGACACCGAAGGTGGACAGCACCCGAAGGTTGATCTCCTCGAGGGTGCGGACGTGGTCGACCACACGCGGGCCGTCGAGCTTCCAGATCGGGTAGCCGACCAGCTGTCCGGGCCCGTGGTAGGTCACGTCGCCGCCACGGTCGATCCGGTGCAGTTCGATACCGCGGCGCTCGCGTTCGGCACCGTCGAAGACCAGGTTGGTCTCGTCCGCCCGTCGGCCCAGGGTGTAGACGCGCGGGTGCTCGAGCAGCAGCAGGACGTCGCCGATGTCGCCGGCGGTCCGTCGCGCAGCGAGCTCCTGCTGCCACGCCCAGGCGTCGAGGTAGGGCACCGTGCCGGCCCGGACCACCGTGATCGGTGCGTCCGCGTCGGCACGGAGGGTCCGGGGATCGCCGGGGATGCGCGTCACCGTGCCCTCCCTACCGGCCGACGGTTCAGAAGCCGAGCTCGCCCGAGAAGTCGTGGGTCTCGAGGGTGTACTTGAGGTCCTGGAGGAACCGGGCGGTGTCGGCGCCGTCGACCATGCGGTGGTCGTAGGACAGGCACAGGTAGCTCATCCAGCGGATCGCGATGGAGTCGCCGTAGCCGTCGGAGACGACCACGGGCCGCTTCTCGATGGCGCAGGCGGCCAGGATGGCGACCTGGGGTGGGGTGAAGATGGGGGTGTCCCAGAGGGTGCCTCGCGAGCCGGTGTTGGTGATGGTGAAGGTGGCACCGGAGATGTCGTCGGGCTGGAGCTTCTTGGATCGTGCGCGGCCGGCGATGTCGCCGATCTGGCGGGCCAGCCCGGGGACGGTCAGGTCCTGGGCGTTCTTGATGTTGGGTACCAGCAGGCCGTGCTCGGTGTCGACGGCCATGCCGAGGTTGATGTAGCGGTGGAAGGTCGCGGTGCCCGACTCCATGTCGATGGAGCTGTTGAGCGCGGGGTGGCGTGGCAGGACCATGCACACCGCGCGGGAGATCAGCGGCAGGGGCGAGAGGCTGACCCCTTCGCGGGCCTTGAACGCGTCCTTGACGGCCGTGCGCAGGTTCATCAGCGCGGTGAGGTCGACCTCGACCGCTGCGGTCAGCTGCGCGGTGGTCTGCAGCGCGTTGTGCATGGCCTTGGCGGTGGCCTTGCGGACCCGGGTCAGGTCCTGGGTGACCTGACGCTCGCCGCCGAAGTCGATCTGCAGCGGTGAGGCTTCCGGCCGCTTGCGGTCGGTCGGAGCGGTTGGTGCAGCCGGCGGGGGCGTGGGCGCGGCCGGGGCGCGAGCACCGGTGTCGGCGGCCGGCGCGGCCTCGGCGCCCGCGTCAGCGGCCTGGCCGCGATCGCCTTCGCCGCCCGCGGCGATCGCCCGCTCGGCGTCCTCGCGGGTGATCCGTCCGCCCGGGCCGCTGCCCCGCACCTGATCGGGCGACAGGTCGGCCTCGCGCAGCAGCTTGCGGACCAGCGGCGAGGTCAGCGCCGCCTCACCCGACGGGCCGCCGTCGGACGAGGTCCCGCCCCCGGCTGCCGGGGCCTGCTCCGCACGCTCCGCCTCGCCGGTGTCGGTGTCCTTGCCCTCGTCGGCGCTCTCCTGCTCGTCGGCGCTCTCCTGCTCGTCGGCGCCCTCCTGCTCGCCACCGTCGTCGCTGGCAGCCTCGCCGCCGTCCTGTCCGTCGTCGCCGTCGTCGCCGCCCTCCTCGTCGTCGGCGCCCTCGCCGATGACGGCGATGACCTGGCCGACCTGGATCTCGTCGTCGACCTCGGCCTTGAGCTCCTTGACGGTGCCCGCGACCGGGGTGGGGATCTCGGTATCGACCTTGTCGGTGGAGATCTCCACGATGGGTTGGTCGACCTCGACCTGGTCACCGACCTCGACCAGCCAGGCGGTGATGACACCTTCGGTGACGGATTCGCCCAGCTGGGGGAGCTCGACCTCGGTAGCCACTGGTGGTTCTCCTCGTGTCGTACGGGTCGGTGTCAGCCGTGCAGCGCGCGGCCGGCCAGCGCCAGGTGCGCCTCGCCGATCGCTTCACCGAAGGAGGGGTGGGCGTGGATCAGGTGCGCCACGTCGGTGGGCAGCGCCTCCCAGTTGTAGATCAGCTGCCCTTCGCTGATCAGGTCGGTCGCACGCGGGCCGACCAGGTGCACACCGAGGACCCGTCCTGCGCCACCTTCGGCGTCGTCGTCCTTGACGGCCACCAGCTTGATCATCCCGGTGGCCTTGGCCATCGCCGCCCGGCCGAGGGCCTGGAACGGGTAGCGCTCGGTGACCACCTCGAACCCGGCGTCGGTGGCCTCGGCTTCGGTGTAGCCCACCGAGGCGACCTCGGGGTGGGAGTAGGTCACCCGCGGCACGCCCTTGTAGTCGATCGGCAGTACGTCCAGCCCGGCGAGCTGGTCGGCGACCAGCATCCCCTCGGCGAACGAGGCGTGCGCGAGCCCGAGCGTGGCGATCACGTCGCCGACGGCGTAGATGCCGTCCACGTTGGTACGGCCGTACTCGTCGACCGTGACGAACCCGCGGTCGTCGACCTCCACGCCGGCTGCGTCCAGTCCGGCGCCCTCGGTCACCGGCCCGCGGCCGATGGCCACCAGCAGCAGGTCGGCCTTGACCTCCTCGGTGCCCTTGCTGGTCTCGACCTTCACCGTGACCGTCCGCGAGGTCGACGACACCTCCGAGACCTTCGCCGCCGTCATCGCGTTGATGCCCCGCTTACGGAACGCGCGACCGATCTCCTTGGAGGAGTCCGCGTCCTCCAGCGGCAGCAGCCGGTCCTCCATCTCGATGACGGTGACCTCGACCCCGAACGCGTTCCACGCCGTGGCGAACTCCATCCCCACCGCACCCGAACCCAGCACGATCGCCCGCTTGGGCAGCTTCTCCAGACCGAGCGCGTGGTCGGAGGAGATGATGCGCTTGCCGTCGAACGGCGCGAACGGCAACTCCTTGGGCTTGGAGCCCGTGGCGATCACGATCGCGGGCGCCGACACCGTGCGGTCCTCACCGTCCTCGACCGAGATCTCGACGGTGTCCGCACCCGTCAGCGTGCCGGTGCCGTGGATGGTCTCCACCCCACGGCCCTTCAGCGCCCCCTGCAGGCCCTTCCACATCTTGTCGACCACGGCATCCTTGTGGGCGTTGAGCGCCGCGACCTCGATGCCCTGGTAGTCCAAGGTGACCCCGAAGTCGCCCGCCTCCTGGGCGTACTCGGCCACCTCGGCGGTCTGCAGGATCGCCTTGGTCGGGATGCACCCCCAGTGCAGGCACGTCCCACCCACCTTGGCCCGCTCCACGAGGATCACGTCCAGGCCGAGCTGCGCCGCACGCAGCGCCGTCGAGTACCCGCCGGTCCCACCGCCGAGCACGATCACGTCCGCATCGTGACCCTCGGCCCGGGAGACCCGCTTGCCCGACGGGCTTGAGGCTGCACCGCTGTCCTTCCCGTCCGCGGTGTCCTCGCTGGCGCCCGCGTCGTCGGCGCTGCCGGAGACGGGCTCGTCGCTCTCGCCCGGGTCGGACTGGTCGGCCTCGAGGTTCTCGGGGTCGTCGTCGCTCTGCTCGTCGCCGCCATCCTGGGCGTCGTCGCCGCCCTGCTCGTCGTCGGCGCCCTCGCCGATGACGGCGATGACCTGGCCGACCTGGATCTCGTCGTCGACCTCGGCCCTGAGCTCCTTGACGGTGCCCGCGACGGGGGTCGGGATCTCGGTGTCGACCTTGTCGGTGGAGATCTCCACGATGGGTTGGTCGACCTCGACCTGGTCACCGACCTCGACCAGCCAGGCGGTGATGACACCTTCGGTGACGGATTCGCCCAGCTGGGGGAGCTCGACTTCGGTAGCCACTGGTGGTTCTCCTCGGGGGAGGGGGACGCGGTGGCGGTGCCGCTGGCGTCCGTGGGAGCGGGGGCGTCACCGCGTGCGGGGACGGTGGGCGCCGAACCTAGCCGAGCCTCCCTGGGGTCGCAGAGGGCCCCCGGGCGGGCCACCCGGCAGGGTCGCTAGCGTCCCGGTGGGTGGCACCGGCCCGCCGGCTCACCGGCCGCCCGCGCACGACCCGACGTCCGTCCCCTGCCCCGGAGCCCCCGTGAGCGAGACCGATGCCGCGACCACGTCATCCGGCGGCCGTGCGTCGGCGCCGCTCCGAAGGACCCCGCTGACGGCCCGGCACGAGCAGGCGGGGGCCAAGCTGGCGCCGTTCGCCGGCTGGGCCATGCCGATCTCGTTCGACGGGGTCCTCACCGAGCACGCCGCCGTCCGCGATGGGGTCGGGATGTTCGACGTGTCCCACCTCGGCACCGTGTGGATCACCGGTCCGGCCGCCACGGCCGTGGTCGGCCGGGCGTTCACGGCGGATGCCGATCTCATCGATCCGGGCGGCTCCCGCTACGCCCTCTGCACCGCCGAGGACGGTGGCATCCTCGACGACCTGATCGTCTACCGCCTCTCCGAGCACCGGTGGCTGACCGTCCCGAACGCGGCCAACACCGCCACGGTCGTGGGCCGGTTGCGCAGCGCGGCGGCCGAGGTCGCCGTGGAGGCCGGGCCCGACGTGGCGGCAGCCGCGGCCGGCGCCGACCCGGAGCCCGCTGACCTCGCCGTGGGGTTCGCCGTGGTCGACGACGCGTCCGCCGGGTGGGCCGTGCTGGCCGTCCAGGGGCCACGGTCCCTGACCACCGTCGAGGACGCCCTCGGCATCGATGCGGCTGCCGCGCCCTGGGGGTCGGTCGGCGAGGTGGCACTCGGCGACGACGCGCCCGTGTCCGGTCGGATCGTGCTCTGCCGCACCGGGTACACCGGCGAGGTCGGGGTCGAGCTGCTGGTCCCCGGCGAGCTCGCGGTCGGCGTCTGGGACGCGCTCCTGGCGGCGGGCGCCGCACCGTGTGGCCTCGGCGCGCGCGACACCCTCCGCCTCGAGATGGGCTACCCGCTCCACGGTTCGGACCTCGGACCGGACGTGCTCCCCGCCGAGGCACGGCTGTCGTGGGCCGTCCAGTTGACCGATGGCGACGGCGAACCGCGTCGCTTCCCGGGCGCGGTCGCCATCACGGCGGCGGCAGCCTCCGGCCCGGCACGCCGGCTGTGGGGCGTGCGCACCTCCGGCCGTCGGCCGCTGCGGGCGGGCAGCGAGGTCAGGCGGGGCGACACCGTGGTCGGGACCACGACCTCCGGCGGCTTCTCGCCGACCCTCGGCGTCGGCATCGGGCTCGCGATGCTGGACGCGGAGGTGGAGCCGGGCGGCCAGGTCACCGTCGACGTGCGCGGCAGCCAGGTCGAGGCTGAGGTGGTGCGCCCACCGTTCGTGGACCGCGATCCGAAGGGCTGAGGCTCCCGCCCACCGGACCCGAGGTCGGTGTCGGTGGGCGCCATCACGCCCTCGTCAGCGGAGCCTGCCGAGGGGACCGAGGTCGAGGTTGAGGTCCTCGTCGGTGAGATCGAAGACCTCCTTCAGTTCGTCCATCCGTTCCCGCAGCGCGATGAAGGTGGTGCCGAGCCGCTCGATCTCGTCGTCGTCGAGGCTCCCGGACTCCATGCGGCGCAGCGCCTGGCGTTCCATGAGCTCGCGCAGGACCTCGACCAGGGTGAGCACCAGCTGGGCGAGCCCGCGTTGGACGTCCTCGGGACGGGCGTCGCCGGACCGGCCGCTGTCGAGGAGCTGATCGAGTTCGCGGCTGAGGTCGAAACCGGCCACGCTCGGCACGGGCCCGCCGATCCCGTCATCCGGCGGTGTGTTCACGACGTGGGCTCCCCGGTCTCGGCGAAGGTGTAGGGGGGCCACGGGCCTCCGAGCAGCAGGTCCGGACGGTCGGCCAGCGCCTCCTCCGCCGCGGCGCGGAACACCCCGGAGGTCGCACGCCGGACCAGGAAGCACCGCTCGGGTCCGGCGTGCCCCTCACGATCCGCGACGCGGAGGACGTGGTCGGACAGCGGCGCGGTCACGGCAGCCAGGTCCGTTGCACGGGCGGTTCGGGCGTCGCGTGCCGCCCGGGCTTCGGCCAGCCGACCTTCGAGGTAGGCGCGGCCCGGGGTGTGTTCACCGGTGGATGGGACGCTCGCGGGCTCGGGGCGTCGGGCGGTGTCCGGCGTGCCGAGCGGGGTGGTGGCCCGCACCACGTACTCGACCGCGTCGCCGGTCAGGGCCACGGTCCGGAGCAGCGTCGCCTCAGCCTCGGCGAGGGCGGCACGCAGCCCGTCGACATCGGCGTGTGCCACGCCGAACCGCACCGGCACGGCGGGGACCTGCTCGGTGACCGCTGCGACCACCTCGGCGTGGGCGACCGCCCGCTCGCGGGACGCGCCGGGGGTCGAGGGGTGCTCGGAGCACGTCGCGATCAGGGGGCCACACGGCACGTGGAGCAGCGGGGCGTCGTCGATGCCGCCGATCGACAGCCGGGGGAGCCGCGTCGCCACGGTGTACAGGTGGATCACAGCGCGCCCTCGTCGCCGTCGACACCCTTGAGGACCAACCGGACCCCGAGGTAGACCAGATCGACGCCGGCGACCGAGAGCACGACGTCGCCGGTGATCGTGACCCCGCGCTCGAGCACGCGGTCGAGCAGGTCGACCAGCGTGGCGTCGTTGCCGAGCCGTGTGCCGGTGTCCGCGGGCACGAAGGTGGCCGGCTCGGTCCCGGGGGAGCTCACGGTGCTGCCGACGCCTCACCGGCGGACAGGTCGACCGCGGTGAAGTGGTAGGGCGGCCACGGTCCGGTCATCTCCACGACGGCCTCCGGGTGCTCGCCGCGCAGGTAGGTCACTGTCGACCGGAACCGGTCCGTGGCGTCGTCAGCGACGAGGTACACGCCGTGGAACAGCGGGGGGACAGCACCCTCGAGCGGACGGGAGGTCACCTCCTGCGCGTCCACGGCGCAGGCCGCCAGTGCGCCGTGCAACAGGTCGGCGAGCTGGGCCTGTTCCTGCCACCGCTGGTCGCGCTGGTCGAGCGCTGCGCGGCGTGCCTCCAGGTAGTCCCGTCCGGAGGCGGGCGGCTGTGGGTCCTCAGCGGGCGGTCCGTCCTCGAGCGTCCGGACCGTGACGGCCCACTCCGCGACACCGGTCAGTCGTTCGAGCTCGGTGTGCAGCCGGTCGGTGTGGGTCCGGAGCAGATCGGTGACGGCGTCGTCGTCCGGCAGCACGGTCCCGAGCGGCAGGGGGAGCACCGGCGCGTCGACGAACCGTGCGAGCACGGTGTCGTGGGCTTGCGCGGCGGCGGCCAGCACGTCCAGGCCGTCGGCGTCGGGTCGGTGAAGGACGTCGAACGTCGTCGGGTCGACCCCGCACGCCACGGCTTGGACGTCGCCGGCGCGGAGCAGGCGGAGCGGGCCGCCACCCGGGACCGTGGGCAGCTCGGTCCGAGGCAGCGCGGTGGTCCGCCCGACGATCCCGAACAAGTAGGTCACCTGGTCCAGAGCTGGAGCCGGCTCGGCCGGTGGCGGCTCGCCCCGTGCGGTCTCGGTCTCGGTCGCGGTCGCCGTCTCGGGCGGGGTCAGACGGGGCCCCACGGGGTCGTGTCCTGCGCCCTCGAGCGCCGCGAGCGAGCGGGCGAGCAGGTCGCGGGTCATCAGTCGGCGCAGGGTCGCTCGAACCTCGTCCTGCGCCTCGGCCCAGGCACCCTCGACCATCGCGGACACGTCGACCTCCGCGGACGCCAGCACCGCCTGCAGGTCGCGGAGCAGGTCCCGTTCGCTGCTCACCGGGTCGCTCCTCGCAGCCGCCGCACGGTGGTGGTCACTCGTCCGTCTCCAAGCGCTCGACGAGCTCGGCCTTGGAACCGCTCACCGGCAAGCCCCGGTCACGCAGCTCGTCCTGCAGCTCGGCCTTCGTCCGTGCGTTCCAGTCCGGTGCCGCCGTGACGCGGACGGTCCGGTCATCGTCCTCGCTGACCCGCAACGTGGCGTCCTCGCCTGCCGGTCGGAGCCGTACCTCGTCGGCCTCGACGGGTTCGGGGACGTCCTCCCCGGCACCCTCGCCGCTGCCGCCGTCACCACCGCCGTCCGGGCCCCCGAGGGGCGCCCCCGTCGGGGTGAGCTGGCCTCGGGTCGGCCCGAGGTCCTCCGCTCCCTCGCCGACGAGGTCACCGGGCGACGGTTCCCCCGGGGCGAGCTTGGCTCCCATCGCAGCTTCGAGCTGGTCGACCCGTTCGCGCAGGATGGCGTTCTCGTGGGCGAGCTCGCGGTCGCGTCCGCTCAGGAAGGGGTCGTGCTTCCACCAGTCGATGCCCATCTGCTGGGCGGTGTCGGCGGACGCGAGCAGCAGCCGGACCTTGATGGTCAGCAGCTCGATGTCGAGCAGGTTGATCTGGATGTCACCGGCGATCACCAGCCCCTTGTCGAGGACCCGCTCGAGCACGTCGGCCAAGCCGTCGCCACCGCCGCCGCGCGACGACGAGGGCGGGGCCGCCGGTCGCCGTAGGTAGGGGTTCGCGCCGGGACCGCTCACGAGTCGTCCCCGGCCTGAGCGCGGATGAAGCGTCGGAGCCGCTCGTAGCGGACCAGGTCACCATCGTCGTCGACGATCACCTCGTAGGCGCCGAGCACGTCGGTGGACGGTGGGATGCGGGCGCTCTCGACCAGGTCGAGCCCGACCCGCCAGCCCTCCTCGGTGCGTTCGATGCCGCTGACGCCGTCGACGCGGCGACCGCTGACCTGCTCGAGCTGGCGCGCCGCGAGGCGCGCCAACGCCAGTGGCTTGGGGCCCTTGCGGCCACCCGAACCACTCGGTCGGTCGCCGTCCGAGCTCGACGCACCCTGGCTGGTCGAGCGGTCCTGGTCCTCGTCGTCGGAAGGCTCGTTCGATTCGTCGGCATCCGCCTCCTCATCGGCCTCCTCGAGCCGGTCGATGAGATCCTGCTTGGAGCCGCTGACGGGTAGATCGCGGTCGCGCAGCTCGTCCTGCAGCTCGGCCTTGGTGCGATCGTCGTAACTCACGGGTGCCTCTCTGGGCGCTGGCACGCGAGGTGCCGTGGGGTGGTGGACAGGTGCGGAAGCTCGGCTACGAACCGCTACCGACGGTCTCCTTCGCCTGCTCCCCGAGGTCGCTGATGTCGTCGACGGCCGCCTTGCCGTGACGCAGCCGCTGTGTCGTGCTGCTGGATGGTTTGACGACGTTACCCGCGTGCTTGGCCGCGTCCATGGCCGTGCTGGCCACTGACCCGCCGCTCGGCAGGAACCGCTTCAGGAACCGGAACATCGCCCGGATCGGGGCAGTCAGCGTGCGGAAGATCGAGCTCGCCGCGCCGGTGTCCGCGCCGCCGTCCTCGCCTCCCTCGCGGTCCGCCGGGTCCGTTCCGTCCCCCTCCGGTGAGGGCAGGGCGTCCAGCGCCTTCTGCACGGCATCGGTCAGTCGATCGGTCAACATCCCGAGGCCGGCCTTGTCGAGCGCCTTGCCGACCTGCGCGAGGATGCGCCCGATCAGCGCGTGGTCCGGTCCCGCGTTGGCGACGATCGCCGCGTGCAGCCGGTCGAGGTGCACCTCGAGGCCGAGGATGTCGAGCGCGACGGGACCGAGTTCGAGATCGAGGACCTCCTCCACCTCGTCCCGCGGGTCCTCCTCCACGCGGTACTCGCCGCGGTCTCGGGCCTGCTTGCGGTCCTCGGTGACGTACTCGTCGTCGTCCGGATCAAGGCTCGGCTCGTCGTCCTCGTCCTCGTCCTCGTCGTCGTCGGCTGCGTCCTCGGCTTCGTCGGTGGCTTCGTCGGCGGTGTCCTCGGCTTCGTCGGTGGCTTCGTCGGCGGTGTCCTCGGCTTCGTCGGTGGCTTCGTCGGCGGTGTCCTCGGCCTGGTCGGTGGCTTCGTCGGCGGTGTCCTCGGCCTGGTCGGTGGCGTCGTCGGCTGCGTCTTCGACCTGGTCGGTGGCCTCGTCGGCTTCGTCCGTGGCGTCGGCTGCGTCTTCGGCCTGGTCGGTGGCCTCGTCGTCGGTGGCCTCGGCTGCGTCGGTGGCGTCGTCCGCTGCGTCCTCGGCTTCGTCGGTGGCCTCGCCCCCAACGTCCTCGGCCCGGTCGCCGGCCGCCTCCTCGAGGGCGTCGAGCAGCTTCTGGGCCTGCTCCTCCGCCGCCTCGACGATCTCGTGCGCCCGCTCGGTCGCCGACTCGACGATCTCGCGGGCGCGTTCCGCCGCTTGGTCGACCGCGGCGGTGGCGTCGTCCGCGGTGTCGGCGGCCTGGTCGGTGGCGTCGTCTGCGGTGTCCTCGGCCTCGTCGGTCACCTCCTCGGCCTGGTCGGTGGCGTCCTCGGCGGTGTCCTCGGCCTCGTCGGTCACCTCCTCGGCCTGGTCGGTGGCGTCGTCTGCGGTGTCCTCGGCCTCGGCGGTCACCTCCTCGGCCTGGTCGGTGGCGTCGTCTGCGGTGTCCTCGGCCTCGGCGGTCACCTCCTCGGCCTGGTCGGTGGCGTCCTCGGCGGTTTCCTCGGCCTCGGCGGTGGCCTCGTCCGCCTGGTCCGAGACCTCGTCAGCGATCCCTGCCAGGCCGCGGGCTCCGAGCAGCCGGTCGCGCAGAACGGCCTTGCTGCCCGTCACCGGTTCACCGCGTCGCCGCAGCTCCTCCTGGAGCTCGGACTTGGTGAGCTCGTCGATCGCGTCCACCTCCGACGCCTGGACGCGCTCGATCAGCTCGGCCTTCGAGCCGCTGGTCGGCAGCTCGCGTTCGCGCAGCCGATCCTGCAGCTGGGCCTTGGTGAGCCCCTCGAGGTCCGGCTCGCTGGTCGCCTCCTCGAGGCGGTCCAAGAGATCCTGCTTCGAGCCGCTGGTGGGCAGGCCGCGCTGACGCAGTTCGTCCTGCAGTTCGGCCTTGGTCCGGTCGTCGTCGCTCACGTCATCTCCTCGGCTCGGTCACGGCGAGCCCGCGCCTCCACGAGGCGCTCGATCAGCACCGCCTCGGCGGCGGCGTGCTCCTCTTCGGTGATGCGGCCGGCGTCGAACTCCGCCGCCAGCGTCCGCATCTGGGCCTGGATCTGACCCTCGTCGTACAGCTCGGCCTCGGCCGCGCCGATGACCTGTTCCAGCACCCACCAGCCGGCCCGTGCGGGGCCGGTGATGGGGAGGGTCAGCAGCCCACGGATCAGGCCCACGTGCTCGCCGTCGTGTCGGTGAAGCTGAACGGGGGGAGGGGACCGACCAGTTCGAACTTCACGAGGGGTGCCAGGGTCTCGGCGACCCGGTCGACGGCCTCCTCGAAGTCCGGTCGGCCTTCGTTCGACACGAGGAACGACAGGCTGAAGGCGTCGAGCGGCACGGTGATCGGCCCCTCCGAGATCCCGGCCACGTACGGCCGCAGGGCCTCGATCACGCGGGCGGTGTCGTGCTCTCGGCGCCGCTCGATACCGGCGACGATCCGTTCCCCGAGCTCCATCTTCGCTTCGGTGCTGCGACGACCGCGCAACCGTTCGGCGCCGGGGTCGTCGTCGAGGACGGCGCGGATGACCCGCGCCTCCTCGTACCGTCCACGTAGCCTGAGCTCGACGTGCCCCTCCAACCGGTCCAACGTCGCGCGCAGACGGTGCCGCTCGGGGTGGAGGAAGTCGTCCACGATGGCGTCCAGGTGCGGGACCACCACGCCGAAACGCATCGGGAGGACGGTGGTGTGCTGCGCGAGGTGCTCGAGGACCTGCGTGTGGTGCAGGAGGTTGGCGCGGGTGGGCAGCGCCTCGTCGCCGTCGATCCGCGACGCGACGCCCACGAGCTCCCCGTCGACCACCGTCTCGAGCGGTGGTCGGTCGTCCCCGGTGTCGTCGGGGAGCTCGCGGGTCACCGCGTGCACCAGGTACGCCACCTCAGTCCTTCTCCTTCTCGGCCGCTTCCTCCTCCGCTTCCTCTTCCTCCTCGTCGCCCTCGCCGAAGACGGCCTTGACCTTCTCCTTACCGCTGGTGAGCGCTCCCTCGGCCTTGTCGCCGGCGGCGTCCAGGGCACCCTCGGTCTTCTCACCGGCCATGCCGCCTACCAGGTCCTGCAGGTCGGCGTCCTCGTCCTCGGCCTGGCCACGGAGGTCGAGCCGGTTGGTGGCCTCGGCGAAGTGCAGGTAGGTATCGACGCTGGCGACGACGACGCGGATGTCGATGGTGACCAACTCGATGCCGACCAACGAGATGCGCACGTAGGCATCGATCACCAACCCCTTGTCGAGGATGATGTCGATGACCTCGGCGAGGGTCCCGGAGGCCGGTCGGCGGCGGCTGACGGTGGCGCTGGACATGTGGGTCCTTCCCTGTCGGTCCTGTTGGGTGTGAGGTCGAGGTCAGCCGCTGGCCTGCTCGAGCTCCTGTTCCATATCCATGATCACGTCGGCGAGCGCGAGCCGTTTGACGATGCGGACCGCCCGGTCGAGCATCTCCAGGCTCGGGTACCGCTGCGACTCGGCCTGCTCGAGGAGCAGGTCGACGTACCGCTGCGCGATCTCGCGGTCGGTGATGGCGCCTTCGATCCGCTTGAGGATCTGGTGGCTCGGGTACCGCGACGCGTGTGCCTGCGCGAACAGGTAGTCGACGTAGCGCTGGTGTGAGCGGTTGATGGGCACGTGAGCTCCTTACCGGGGTGCGTCGAACCTGTCAGAGCGGTCGCGGGTGGTGCCCCTGCCATCGGGACACCCGGGGTCAGTCCTTGGTGACGGTGTCCTTCACGTTGCGGGCGAGGCCGCGGACGGGCGAGGTGACCTTCTCCAGCATCCCCTCGTCCGACCCCTCGTCGTCCTCGCCCTCCTCGTCCTCGTCCTCGTCACCGCCTTGATCGATGAGCTTGACCAGGCCGGCGAGCAACTTGCCGACCACGTTGCGGCGCCCGTTCGGGTTGGCGGTGAGGACCGCGTGCACCCGGCGGAGGTGGACCTCGACGCCGAGCACGTCCAACGCGACCGGGCCCATCTCGAGGTCGAGCACCGGCTCGATCCCTTCGCGGGGGTCCTCCTCGAAGCGGTACTCGCCCTCCTCGTGCACCGGACTGCGGTCCTCGTCGTCGGCGCCGTCCTCGTCCTCGTCGGCTTCGTCGTCCGCGTCCGCGTCGTCGGCGGCGCGAGCGTCGTCCTCGTCCTCGTCCTCGTCGGCTTCGGCGTCGTCGGCTTCGGCTTCGGCTTCGGCGGCGGGAGCGTCGTCCTCGTCGTCCGCCTCGTCGGCTTCGGCGTCGTCGGCTTCGGCTTCGGCGGCGGGAGCGTCGTCCTCGTCGTCCGCCTCGTCGGCTTCGTCGTCGTCGGCTTCGGCGGCGGGAGCGTCGTCCCCCTCGTCCTCCGCGCCCTCCTCGTCGTCCGCCTCGTCCGCGTCATCGAGA
Organism: Nitriliruptor alkaliphilus DSM 45188; assembly: GCF_000969705.1. GTDB lineage: Bacteria > Actinomycetota > Nitriliruptoria > Nitriliruptorales > Nitriliruptoraceae > Nitriliruptor > Nitriliruptor alkaliphilus. Next base: position 4,205,738 of record NZ_KQ033901.1, on the reverse strand, counting down.
GCGTTCGGGTCGATCTCGCCCATCGCGACACCGATGCGCTCGAAGAGGGTCTGGTCGTCCACGTCGTCGTCGAAGTCGATGTCGAGGTCGCGAGCCGCCTCCTCGAGGTCCGAACGCTCGAGGTCGGTCTCGGAGATGTCCGGGACGTGCGGGGTTGTCGCGGCCATGACCGATCTTTCGTCTGCGCGAACCCGCCTGAGGCTGCGCGGTCGTTGCGGCGAGGTTGCATGACGGCCGGGTGCGGGGCCGGGCCGCCCGAACGTGGCCGTCGCCTCGCACGCACGGACGGATGGACAGTCGGTGCGCGGTGACCGCCAGGGCGCGTGCCGCTCACCACGGGCGTTGAAGCCGCCGGATCGCCCGTTCTCGGCCGATCACGCCACGAACTCGTCACTCCGTGTGCGCCCCGGCGGTCTGCGTGGACGGCACGGCCGCTGGCCGTTCGGTCCCCGGCCGGCCCACGCCAGGCGTCCGGCCCCGTGGGGTGCGTCGATGCGCACGAGCGCGGCCGTTCGGTCGTCCCCGCGACGTGGCACCCTGTCGGGACACCGACGACCAGGGACCTGCCGTGTTCGAACAGATCGAACAGCGCGAGGTCGTCCCCGTCGCGGTGGTCAGCGACACCCAGGCGGACCTGCTGGTGATGACCCTCCGCGCGAACGGCATCGAGGCGAGCGCGCCGTCGGTGTCGGCCTTCCCGTCGCTCGACTGGGCGGAGGGTCGCGCCATCTCGGTGCAGGTCGAGTCGGCGGCCGAGGCAGCCGAGCTGCTGCGTGGGCTCGGGCACGAGACCCTGCCTCCCACCGGCTGATCGTGGGCGTGGTGCGGGTCGGTGTCGGGCTGCTGGTCGTCTGGTTGCTGGTGGTCGTCCTCGCGGCGGTGTTCCAGCGGCAGCTGATCCACCTGCCCGACACCTCGGCGCCGTCGCCACCACCGGACGTCGAGGTGGTGGAGCTGCGGACCGACGACGGCCTCACCCTGGTCAGCTGGTTCCTCGCGGCGGAGGCCGAACCGGTCAGCACGGTGCTCGTGGCTCCCGGGAACGCGGGCAACCGGGAGCTGCGCCTGCCGCTGGCCCGGGGGCTGGTCGCGCGCGGACACGCGGTGCTGCTGCTCGAGCACCGCGGCTACGGCGGGAACCCGGGGTCGCCGTCGGAGGCCGGCCTGCACGCCGACGCGGCTGCCGCCCGGGCGCACCTCGACGCACGCCCTGACGTCGACCCCGACCGCATCGTGTACCTCGGGGAGTCGCTCGGCTCGGCGGTGGCGGCCGGGCTCTCGGTGGAGGCACCGGCGGCGGCGGTCGTCCTGCGGTCCCCGTTCCCGTCGCTGGTCGAGGTCGGGCGTCACCACTACCGGTTCCTACCGGTCGGCACGTTGCTGCGGGATCGGTACCCGACCGCCGAGCACCTCGCTGCGGTCGACGCGCCCGTCCTGGTGATCGCAGGAGATGCCGACAGCATCGTGCCGTTCGATCTGTCGCGCGAGGTCGCGGACGGGGCCGACGCACAGCTCGAGGTGGTGCGTGGCGCCGACCACAACGACCGCGCGCTGCTCGACGGTGACCGCTACCTCGATGCCGTCGACGACTTCGTGCGCCGCGCGGTCGGCGAGGACCTCACGAACTGACGGCCACGTGGACCGCGGTCCAGTGCAGCACGATGGCCAGCAGCGTCAGGGCGTGGAACAGCTCGTGGTAGCCGAAGGTCGTCGGCCAGGGATCGGGCCGGCGTCGCGCGTAGACCAGCGCGCCGACGGTGTAGATCAGGCCACCAGCTGCGACCAGCAGGGTCGCCAGGGGGGACATCCGCCACAGGGCGGGGACGGCGACCAGGGCGATCCACCCGAGCACGACGTACGGCGTCGCTGCCAGCCACGGCGCAGCACCGAGGAACACGTTGCGGACGGCGATCCCGGCGACGGCACCGACCCACACCACCGACAGCAGGGCGACGCGCCCGCCACCCTCCAGCGCCACCACCACGATCGGTGTGTAGGTGCCGGCGATGGCCAGGAAGATGGCCGAGTGATCGACGCGTCGCAGCCGCGTCGCCACCTGGACGGTCCAGTCGGGGACGTGGTAGAGGGCGCTGGCGCCGAGCATCGCCGCGACGCCGAGCACGTAGGCGCCCACGGCCCACCGGCGTCCGGGGTCCGCGGCGGTGGCCAGGAGCACGGGTGCGCTGAGCAGCAGCACGGCGACACCGGCGAGGTGGAGGCGGCCACGCAGACGCGGACGCGGTCCACGACGGAGCTCGGCCGGAGGTGTGGTCAACGGCGGTCCAGTCCGAATCGGGCGCGACCCTCGGCCAGCGGCGATGCGTCCGGTAGGGCCGGAGGACCCAACCTACCCTCGTCCGTTCGACGAGCCGCCTGGAGGTGGACGTGGTGTACCTCGCCTACCTCGACGGGCACGACCTCGGTGCGGCCACCGCCGGGCCGTGGCGCGAGCTACGGATGTTGCGCGCCGGCCTGGTCCTCGTCGACAGCGACGAGCGGCGCTCGGTGATCTACCACGCGCTGAAGGACCAACTGCCCGCGGGCACGCCCCTGCTCGTGACCGAACTGCACGAGGTCCCGAAGTTCAAGGGCATGGCGCCGGGCAGCCTCGCGTGGGCTCGCGAGCGACTGCCTCGCTGACCGCCCCCGGGTGGCGGCACGAGGTTCGTGGCCGCCCGCCTGGGTCAGACGGTGGCGGGGGTGCGGACCAGGCTGGCGCCGTCGCCGGGCAGGGCCAGCATCCGCTCGAGCGCGACGCGAGCGGACGCTCGCGTGGCGTCGTCGACGCGGACCTCGTTGACGACCTCACCAGCCACCAGCGACTCGAGCACCCAGGTCAGGTGCGGCAGGTCGATCCGGTTCATCGTGGCGCAGAAGCAGACGGTGTCGTCGAGGAACACCACCCGCTTGTCGGGGTGTTCGTCGCCGAGACGCTTGACGAGGTTCAGCTCGGTCGCAACCGCGAGGGTCGCTCCGGCCGGTGCCTCCTCGACCCAGCGGATGAGCTGGCCGGTCGAGCCGACACGGTCGGCGCGCTGGACGACCTCGTGGCGGCACTCGGGGTGGACGAGCACCTCGACGCCCGGTTCGCGCTCGCGGAGGACATCGACCATCTCGGGTGTGAAGCGGGCGTGGACCGAGCAGTGGCCCTTCCAGAGGATGACCTTGGCGTCACGCAGCTGCCCGTCGGTCAGGCCGCCGTCCGGCTGCCACGGGTCGTAGACCACGCAGTCGTCGAGGTCGAGGCCGAGGGCGAGCACGGCGGTGTTGCGGCCGAGGTGCTGGTCGGGCAGGAACAGGACCTTGCCGTCCGTCGCCCCGGTCCCGGCCTGCTCGAAGGCCCAGTGCATGGCGGTCGGCGCGTTGGACGAGGTGCAGATCGCGCCCCGGTGGTCGCCGCAGAACGCCTTGATGGCGGCGGTGGAGTTCATGTACGTCAGCGGCACCGTGACGTCGGCGACGCCAGCACGTTCGAGCCGGGCCCACGCGTCACGGACCTGACGGATCTCGGCCATGTCGGCCATCGAGCACCCAGCGGCGAGGTCGGGGAGGATGACCCGCTGGTCGGGGCGGCCGAGGACGGAGGCGGACTCGGCCATGAAGTGCACGCCGCAGAAGACGATGTAGGGGGCGTCGGCGGCGGCCGCCTGGCGTGACAGTTCGAACGAGTCGCCCCGCGCGTCGGCCAAGGCGATGACCTGATCGCGCTGGTAGTGGTGGCCGAGGATGATGACCTGGTCGCCGAGCGTGGCCTTGGCCGCGAGCGCCCGGTCGAGCAGGGTCGGGTCGTCCGCGGCCGGCAGGTCGCCCGGGCAGACCACGCCACGTTCGCTGGCCGGGTCGGAGCCGCGGCCGAGCAGCAGCAGGGGCGAGCCGACCGGCACGGTCGGGACGCCGCTGAGGTTGCGCGCGGGTGCTGCGGAGGGGCGCGCGAGCGGCGCCGGCGCGGCGGTGGTCGCGGTCGAGGTCGCGGTCGTGGCGGTCACGTCGAGCCTCCCGGAGGGCGGGGAGGTTCTGGTCACTGTGACCAGAACTGGCGGGCAGCGTACCAGCGCCGGCCCGAGCGGTGAAGTGGGGCTGCGGCGTCGGCCATCACGGCGCCGTCAGGCGGCGGCGGTGGCCACCGTTAGGCTCCCGTCCCTCCCGTCCCTGCCGTCCCCGAGGAGCCCGTCGTGAAGGTCGTGGTGGCGCCCGACGGGTTCGGCGGCACGCTCACGGCGCGTGAGGCCGCGGCCGCGATCGTCGCGGGGTGGCGGCGGGTCCGCCCCGGCGACGACCTGGTGTGCGTGCCGATGTCGGACGGTGGTGAGGGGCTGGTCGACGTGGTGGCCACCGCCGACGACACCTGGGTGACCACCGAGGTCGCGGGTCCGCACGGACACCCGGTGGACGCCGCGTTCCTCCTGCGTCCCGACGGCAGCGCGGTCGTCGAGTCCGCCCAGGCGTGCGGCCTGCACCTGGTCCCCGCCGACCGGCGGACCCCACGCCTGGCGACCACCTACGGCGTGGGGCAGCTGCTCGATGCGGCCCGGGACGTCGGCGCGACTCGGCTGCTGGTCGGCCTCGGTGGCAGCGCCAGCGTCGACGGGGGCACGGGGGCCCTCAACGGGCTCGGGCTGCGGTTGACGGTCGCGGACGGGTCGGGCCTGAAGATCGGTGGCGAGGACCTGCACCGCGTGCACGCCGTCCGGTGGGGTTGGGCCGGCGATTGGGACGGCATCGAGGTCGTCCTCCTCGCTGATGTCGACGCACGGCTGGACGAGGCGGCGCCGGTGTTCGGTCCGCAGAAGGGCGCGACGCCCGAGGAGATCCCCGCGTTGACGGAGACCCTGCGGACCTGGGCCGACGTCGCCGAACGCGACCTGCCCGGAGGTGTCAGCCGCGGCGATCCGGGCACCGGCGCGGCGGGTGGCCTCGGGTTCGGGCTCGGGCGCGCGCTGACGGGGGCGCGGTTCGAGCGCGGCGTCGACGTGGTCGCGGAGCTGGTCGGACTCGATGACGTGCTGGCCGACGCCGATCTGGTGGTCACGGGGGAGGGGCGCCTCGACGCGACCTCGTTCGGGACCAAGGTCGTCGGGGCGGTGCGCGATCGGGCGCGCGCGACGAAGGTGCCGGTCGCGGCGGTCGTCGGTGCCGTCGCCGACGGCACCGCTCCCGGTGACCTCGACGTCGAGCAGGCCAGCCCGGCAGGTCCGGGCCTCGAGCCGGCGGCGGACGTCGCAGCCGCCGCCGAACGCCTGGCACATCGAGCGCCGTAGGGACAGCGGTGGCGCGCTGGGCGTGCAGCCGGTGCACCCACGGCGCACACCGACGGTCCTCGCTGGGGCCTGCGTGCGGCCGTCGCCCGGACCAGACCCGATGTGGTCCCTGTCAACGGTTGTCCGCCCCTTCGCAGGGTGGTGGACCTAGTGTCGGCCGGCATCCGCCCTCGGGGGAGGAGCGGGCCTCGGGTCGATCGGCCGAGGCATCCCGACTGGAGAAGGACAGCGCATGATGCGCAGGTTCACGATCTCGTCGCTGGCAGCGGTGATGGTGCTCGGCACCGTCACGCTCCCGGCGGCAGCGCAGGACGCGGGCTCGCTCGCCTGCCCCGACGGCGCCCCGAGTTCCGGGTTCCATGACGTCCCCGCCGCCAACGTCCACAGCGACGCCATCGACTGTGGTGCGGCGCTCGGTCTGATCCGTGGCAAGACCAGCACCACGTTCGAGCCCCATACCTCCGTCACCCGTGGGCAGGTCGCCTCGCTGCTGGCGCGCACGCTCGACGAGATCGACGCCGGCCTGCCCGGCGTCGCCGACGCACCCACGTTCCCCGACATCGGCCCGCCCCACGGGGACAACATCCGACGTCTCGCTGCGGCGGGCATCGTCCAGGGTCGGACCGACGGTTCCTACGGTCCGCAGGATGCGGTCCGTCGTGACCAGCTCGCATCCCTGTTCGTGCGAGCTTTCGAGTTCACGCTCGGCGACGAGCTCGTCCCCGACGCCCGGAACTACTTCAGCGATGTCCGCACCGGCGTGCACGCGGAGAACATCGATCTGGCGTTCGAGCTCGGGATCCTCCGGGGCAAGACCGATGGCCGGTTCGCCCCGCTGGACGCCACCCGCCGCGACCAGGCTGCGTCCGTGGTCATCCGGTTCCTGGATGAGCTCATCGCGATCCTGGAGGCGCCGTTCGACCTGACCGTCCTGCACATCAACGACGGTGAGTCGGCGCTGCTGCCGGACGAGTCGGCCGGGTTCCCGGGGGCTGCGCGCTTCGTCCACGACCTGAAGCAGGAGCAGGCGGCGGCGGTCGAAGACTTCTTCGCCGGCCAGGTCACCATCTCCGCGGGCGACAACTTCCTGGCTGGTCCGCGTCTGAACGCCTCGATCGACCAGGACCTCGACCCCTTCTACGACGCGCTCGTCTACACCGAGGGGGGCTTCGACGCGATGACCATCGGGAACCACGAGTTCGACTTCGGTCCCGACTTCCTGGCCGCGTTCATCGAGGCGGCCGACGACATCCCGTTCATCTCCGCGAACCTCGACGTCAGCGGCGAGCCGTCGCTGGCCGCGCTCGAGGACGCGGGTCGGATCGGTGCGAGCACCATGCTGCGCACCGTCGGTCGTGACATCGCGGTCGTCGGCGCGACGACCGAGCTGCTGCCGACCATCTCCAGTCCCGGCAACGTCACGGTCAGCGACGTCCTTCCCGCCGTCCAGGCAGAGGTCGACGCGGCGCGCGACGCGGGCGCTGACATCGTGATCGTCTCGAGCCACCTGCAGGACCTCGACAACGAGATCGAGCTCGTGCCGCAGCTCAGCGGTGTCGATGCCGTCGTCGGTGGTGGCGGTGGTGAGTCGCTCGGTGACGACTACCCGCTCCTGGTGGAGAACGCGGACGGCGACGTCATCCCGGTCGTGACCGTGCCGGGCAACTACAGCGACATCGGTCGCCTCGTGCTCGAGTTCGACGGTGACGGGTCGATGTCCATCGGCGCCGCGTCCGAGCTCGTCCCCGTGCCGCTGGAAGGGACGCGGGACGCGTTCATCTCGAACAACGTCGAGGCACCCGTCGCTGCGTACGTCGAGGCGCTGGCGACGAACGTCATCGGCACCACCGAGGTACCCCTCGATGGTATCCGTGACTCCGTCCGCACCCGCGAGACCAACCTCGGCAACATGCTGGTCGACTCGCTCTTCTACGAGGCGGACCAGGTCGCCGGTGTCGACGTGGACCTCGCCCTCCAGAACGGTGGCGGTATCCGCAACGACGGCGTCATCCCGGCGGGCAACATCACCGAGCTCGACACCTTCAACGTGGCGGCGTTCACGAACTTCGTGGCCTACGCCGAGGTGACCGGTGAAGACATCGCGGACGCGCTCGAGATCGCGGTCGCAGCCCAGCCGAACCCGGCGGGTGCCAACGGTCAGTGGTCGGGTATCGAGTTCAGCTTCGATGCCTCGGAGCCGGTGGGCAGCCGTATCGTCGACGCGAAGATCACCCGAGGGGACGCGGATGCGACCAACCACGTCATGTTGGTGATCGGGGGTGTGCTCCAGCCGGCGGCAGCCGCAGAGGTGTTCACCATCGCGAGCATCGACTTCCTGCTCGACGGTGGTGACGGCTACTTCGAAGACCTCGACTTCGATCGGGTCGCGGGTGTCACCTACCAGCAGTCGCTGGCGAACCTGATCCAGCGGGAGAGCCCGATCAACGCCAGCAACTACCCGGACCTGACCGTGGACGAGGACGAGTACACGCGGTGGGGCCCGGTGAGTGAGTTCACCGTGACGCCGCTGCCGTGAGGTAGCCGCACCACGAACACGGCTGGGGCCGCACCTCCGGGTGCGGCCCCAGCCCTGTCGTGACCCCCTCCGCGCTCAGGTGGCGATGCAGTCGCTCTCCTCGACGATCGCGTCACCGTTCAGGGTGATGCTGACGCTGTAGCAGACGTCGGCGGCGGCGCTGCCCGCCGTCGCGACGGTGGCGATGGCCAGCAGGCCGGCGGTGACAGCAGCGCGGATGCGCAGGGACATGCGAGGTTCCTCCTGATCGGCTCGGTCCGGGTGACCGAGTCACGGTGCCGGAGCCTGCTCGTGACGTACCGTGACGTCGAGCAGGAACTCAGGGTGCCGACGTCGAAGGGATGACCCCCTTGTCCGGGGTCGCCGCAGGTCGCTGGCCCGCCGGCAGGCCGTCGGTACACTCGCCACCGGTGCCCGCCGTGTGCGTGCCGGCACCCTCCAGCTGCCCGTACGGTCCGGCCCACCGCCGGCCGGAGCCAGACGACGAGGACGCCCCGTGAGCGCGACCGACACGCCGACCGACACCACCACCCTGACGCTGACCGAGACGGCCGCCGACAAGGTCCGTGGCTTCCTGGTCGACCAGCCGGATGTCGACGAGGTCGCCCTGCGCGTGGCCGTCCAGGCCGGTGGCTGCGCGGGTTTCCGCTACGCGCTGTTCTTCGACGACCGTCAGCTCGACGGTGACCTGGTCGAGACCCAGCACGGCGTGACCCTCCGGGTCGACAAGATGTCCACGCCCTACCTGCACGGCGCGGTCATCGACTGGAAGGAATCGCTCGAGGCCTCCGGCTTCTCGATCGAGAACCCCAACGCGTCTGGCTCCTGCGCCTGCGGTGACAGCGCCACCTTCTGATCCGCGACGCTCACATCCCAACGGCGACGGCCACCCCACACCTCGGGGTGGCCGTCGTCGTGTGACCCGGTCGATCAGCGTCGTCTCGTGGTCGCGACGCCTCACCCAGATCGAGCTCCCGGGTGGCCGTCAGGGGAGGGGCGACCCATCCGTCCTCGGGCTAGCTTCGAGGGACCGGTAGGCGGGAGCGGGCGGTGGACGACGACGGCACCGGCTGGAACGAGGTCCTGGTCGGTGGCTGGACCGAGGAGGTCCGCGACGACGTGGTCCGCCGCGTCGAGCAGCGGACCGTCGGCTGGCGCGGGCCACTGATCCGCACCCTCGCGGATCCGGAGACCGCCCCGGCTGCGTGGACCGAGGTGCTCCACCAGGTCGTGATCGCCGCCATCGCCGAGGAGACCGGCGCCGACCTCGACGAGCTCGGGAGCCACGCAGCCTGGGCGTGCTACGAGGAGGTGTGGCAGCAACTCGTCGAGGGGTGGGAGGACGGCGGCGACCTGGCGACGGTCCCGCTCGGCCAGGAACCCGCGGTCGTTTCCCTCTTGAGCGGCCTGCCCCCGATGGCGGCCGAGGCGGCCGGCGCGGATGTGAGCAACGTGCTGCCGGACCCGCTGTGGATCGCCGGTCGACTGCGCGTGGACGTCGATGGTCTGCGCCTGCTGCTCGAGCGGCGCGTCCTACCGGGTGCGGACGAGGTCCGGATCGAGGCGCTGCTCGACCACGTCGAGGGACGCCGCCGCTGAGGTCGAGGACGGGGCGCTGCTGCCCGTGTCGCCCAGCCGGATCGGGCGACCTAGCAGACGTGGCGCACCCGGCACCGGCCTGTCGGTGGTGGCCTGTGGAGCGTTGTCGGGGGGCTGTGGAACGGTGTCAGCACACGCGGTTGACGGACCCACTCGCACTCACGTTCGATAGGGAACGTCCTCGAGATGGACCCTCGGACCGACTCACGGAGCTGCCCGTTGTCCGCCCCAGCCGCTGCCTCGCACCCGGTGTCACGCCGGGTGCATCAGGGGTACCGGCGTGGACGTCGGGGCGACACGCGGTGGCTGGCGGCCGAACCGGGCGCGAGCTACCGCACGTCCGGATCGGCGGCGAACCTCGTGGCAGGGTCGGTCGCTGGGGGTGGGCACCTGGCGGCGATCGCTTCGGGGGTCACCGGTCTGTCGGGGCTGGACGTCGACAGCTACAGCGCTGAGGAGCTGGGTGAGCTCGCCGCTGCGGTGCAGGTCCAGATCGATGCTCTGACGGTGGTGCGTGATCGGATCGCGGGGGCGTTGCGGCGTCGTGCGGTGCTGGAGGCAGGGCCGGGCAGGGAACGCAAGGCGGTCCGACAGGCCACCCGGCAGCTGGGCGATCGGCTCGGTCTGTCGCCCTCGGAGGCCAAGCAGGCCTCGGAGCGCGGCAAGGTGCTCCAGGACCGTCCGCACCTGGCGCTGGCCGCCACCGGAGCCCCCACCGGCAGCGGCCCTGACCCCGACGCGATCGGCGCTGGTGAGGGGGCAGGGGGTCGGGGGTTGCGGCCCGAGCAGATCGCGGTGATCGGCCGGATCCTGGCCGAGGTCCCGCTCGAACACACAGATCGGGTCGAGGCCGAGCTGCTCGCTGCCGCCCGGACCCAGCACGCGGTCGAGCTGGGGCGCACGGCACGGCGGCTGCTGGCCCGCCTGGATGCGGATGCGGCCAACGCGGCCGAGGAGCGCCGCCACCGCCGTCGCCGGTGTTCGATCGTGCAGACCGCTGATGGGATGACCCGTATCTCGGGTGAGTTCGCCGGTCTGGATGCCGAGGTGGTCAACGCCGCACCCGCGGCGTTCGCCACCCCCGACCTGCCCGGCGAGCCGGCCCGTACCCCCGAGCAACGCACCGCAGACGGGCTGGTCGCCGCCCTCCGCGCGGCTTTGGATGCTGGCTCGGCTCCGGCCGATCGTGGGGTCAAGCCGCACGTGGTCGTCCTCGTGCCACTCGGCGACCCGCCCGAGCCAACGGACGACACCGGCCCCGGCACCGACCACCCGCCCGCCCCCGACGGCACCGGCCACGACGACACCGGCCCCGGCGACACCGGCCCCGGCGACACCGGCCCCGGCGCCGACGTCTCGCCCGGCAACCACGTCCCGGGCGTCGGCACGGCTGACGGCACGGTCCACGCACCGGGCCTCGCCGACCTCCGAGCCCCCACCACGACCGATGACTCGGCCGGTCCCGCGGCCGGTGACGATGCCGCGGCAGGTGCGGCCGACGACCAGGCCAGCCCCGCTGCCGGTGACCAGCTGGGACCGGTGGCCGAGCTGGCCTGGACCGGCCCCATCCCCACCCGCCAGATCCGCCGGCTGCTGGCCGACGCCCACATCCGCCTGCTCGGCATCGACCTCCAAGGCGTACCCATCGCCATGACCCGAGCCGTCGAACAACCTACCCAAGCGCTCTACCTCGCCCTGGTCGCCCGTGACGGCGGCTGCCGCTACCCCGGCTGCGATGCCCCACCGGCCTGGTGCGACGTCGCCCACGCCACCGCCCGACGCGACCGCGGCCCCCTGACCATCCACAACGCCCTGCTGCTGTGCCGCCACCACCACCGCAAGCTGGACCTGGGCAGGTGGACCATCACCATCGATGGCACCGACGCCACCTTCACCCGACCCGGCGGCCGCAGCATCCGCGCCGGACCCGCCCGCGGCCGACCCCCCGACACCAGCTGAACCCCCGACATCAGCCGACCGTCGAGCCCGTCGGCCGGGGCCGATAGGCGTGTGTCGCGGCGGCCTCGGCGGGGCGGGATCCCGCTCGTCACCCGGCGGTGAAGGTCTCGCTGCCGTCCTCGGTCTCGAGGATCACCGCGACGACCCGGTAGGTGCCGGTGCCGTCGTCCTCGGTCGCGATGGTCTTGCGGCCCGGTCGCAGGTCGAAGGTCAGGATCATCTCCTCGTCGCCGCGTCGTCCGAGCCGGACGTCCTCCCACCGCTCGAGCACGTCGTCCTCGGGCTCACCGAGCATGGATTCGGCGTCCTGCCGTGCCGCGTCGATGTCGATGTCGAACCCGACGTCGTCGCCCGCGCCTGCGTCACCGCCGAGGTCGGCGTCCACGCAGTTCGGGTCACCCTCGAGGCACGCACCCGCCGCACCGCCAGCGGCACCGCCCGCCGAAGGGCCGTCGTCGGCCCGCAGGAACTCGTCACCATCGGCGGCGCCGCACGCGGTCAGCAGCAGGAGGGCGACCAGGAGGCCACGGGTGGCCGGGGAGGTACGCATCGACGGAGGTCCTTCCGGGAGTGGCACGCCATCGTGGCGCGCGCTGCCGGTGGGACGTCGGACGGGTGGATGCGGTTCCCCGCACTCAGCGCAGCTTCTCGACCAGGAACGACCAGGCGCCGTCGTCGGTCTCCGACGCCGCTCGCAGCCCCTGGCGCTGCATACGGCACCACACGGGGACGTCGACCTTCGCGGCCGGATCGGTGGCGAGCAGCCGGACCACGGACCCGATCGCCTCGGCCTCGACCGCCCGCGCGAGCTCGATCACCGGCATCGGGCAGGCCAGCCCGCGCGCGTCGACCTCGGTCGTCGGTTCGAGGGACGGCTCGGTGGTCGGCTCGGGCACGGACCGGCTCCTCGCGGGGCGACGGCGGACGCTCCGAGGTTACCCGCGGGGCAGGGTCTGCCCGTCCGTTGCCCGGTCCGCTGCCTCCTCGTCGATCTCGAGGTGCAGCGGGGCCTCGTCGACCCCGGCCGCCGTCCGGTGCGGTGCGCCGCGGTCCACGTCGTAGGTGATCTCCGCACCCCGGAAGTCCGGGGCCTCGTGCACGGCGACCATGACGGCGCTGATCGCGGCGTTGACCGACGTGGCCGTCACCGTCACGGTCGCGCGGACGTGCGGACGGGTGTCGCCCGCGGGCCACCAGGCCATCAGGTGTTCGCTGGATCCTGCGCCGCGCAGGACCCGGTCGAGGTCCTCCGGGGTCGGTGCTGGTGACGGGCCCGTCGCCTCCGGCAGCCGGGCGGTCACCACGATGCGGACCTGGCGGGCCGATCCCGCGTGCTTGACGGGAGCCGGGGTCGCGGCCGCTCCCGCGGCCTCGGCGAGCCCCTCCTCGTGGGTCGGTCCGACGTCGACAGCGACCATCAGGGTGGAGTCGGGCGCCGCCCACGCCAGGTGCGTGGTGGCCGACCGCAGTCCTGACACGGTCGGGGCGACGGCGGCGACGACCACGTCGGAGGGCTGCGCGATCGCCCCGACGGCCCGATCGTTGCGGCGCGGGTCGTGGTGCACGCGGTCCCCGAGGGCCGCCACCTCGGGCGGCAGCGGGGCCTCGCTGTCACCGGTGCGCAGGACCGTGGTCGGTTCGGGGGAGGTCGCACCGAGCCGGCGCGCGAGCTCGGTCGCGAGGGCCAGACCCCGCCGACCGCCCGGCAGGAGGTGATCGCTATGGACCGGCAGCACGACACGGCGGACCGGGACCGCACCGAGGCGCACGATGGCGAGCGGCACGGACGAGCGACCGACGAGCGAGTCGATGAGTTCACCGAAGACGTTCGAGGTCGAGGACCGGCCGCGCCACCCCATCAGCACCAGCGAGGCGTCGTGGTCGGCCACGGCCTGCAACGTGCCCGCGACCACGTCGTCGGCTTCGACCACGACCCCCTGAGCCCGCACCCCGAGCTCACAGGCGATGCTCTCGGCGTCGGCGACGCCGTTCCACGCGTGGGCGCGGACGTCGGCATCGGCACGCACGGGGATGACCGTCAGCGGCACCACGAGGCCACCGTCGGCGTCGGCGATCCTGGCGGCGGCCACCAGCAGCGGGTGCACCGAGGCGGGGTTGACCACCGGGACCACGATCACCCGCCCGAGGTGCTCCACCTGCGTGACCTCCCGCCTGGTCCGGTACGCATCGTGCCTCACCGCGCGCGTCCCTGCCCGGGAACTCCCGGCAGGCGCTCCAGGTTCCCGAACAGGGAGGCAGGTCCCGGGCGGCCGCGCGCCGGCCCGCGAGGGCGGGGCCCCGGATCAGGCGGTGGTGACCTCGAGCTCGCCCTGCTCGTGTGCGGCACGCAGGACCTTCTTGTCGAACTTGCCGACCGAGGTCTTCGGCACCTCCGCGACGAACGCGTACCGCTCCGGCAGCCACCACCGCGCGACCTTGTCCTCGAGGTAACCGTTCAGCTCCTCGGGTGTCACCTCGCTCCCTTCGCGCCGGACGACGCACGCCAGCGGCCGTTCGTCCCAGCGCTCGTCGGCGACAGCGATGACGGCGCACTCGGCGACGTCAGGGTGGCCCATGAGGGCGTTCTCGAGGTCCACCGAGCTGATCCACTCGCCACCCGACTTGATGACGTCCTTGGTGCGGTCGACGAGCTGGACGAAGCCGTTCGGTTCGATGACGCCGACGTCACCGGTGCGCAGCCACCCGTCGTGGAACTTCTCGGGCGTGTCGACCCCGTGGTAGCCGGCGGTGATCCACGGTCCGCGGACCTGGATCTCGCCCATGGCCTCGCCGTCCCACGGCTGTTCGGCGCCGTCCGGGTCGACGATGCGCATGTCGACGCCCGGTACGAGGCGGCCGGTCTTGGCGCGGTAGTCGATGCTCGCCTCGCCGGTCACGCCCGCCGGCGGGGTGGAGACCGTGCCGAGCGGCGACATCTCCGTCATCCCCCAGCCCTGGATGATGGTGACCCCGTAGCGCGCCTCGAACTGGCTGATCATCGAACGGGGGACGGCGCTGCCGCCCACCACGACCCAGTCGAGGGAGGACAGGTCGATGTCGTGGCCCTCGCCGTGGGCCAGCACGCCGTTCCAGACCGTCGGAACGGCCGCCGAGCAGGTGGGCCGCTCGGCCTCGATGAAGGCGACCAGCGGTTCGGGCTGGAGGTGCTCGGCAGGCAGCAGCAGGTCCGCCCCGTACGCCCAGCCGATGTGGATCAGGCCCCAGGCGTTGGCGTGGAACTGGGGCACGATCACGAGCAGCTTGTCGCCGTCGCCGACGCCGACGCCACCGGCGGCCGCCCCGAGGGTGTGGGTCCAGATCGACCGGTGGGAGTACACCACGCCCTTGGGGTTGCCGGTCGTGCCGGAGGTGTAACAGGAGGCGGCTGCGGCGGTCTCGGCCAGCTCGGGCCAACGGAAGCCGGGGTCGGCGTCAGCGAGCAGGTCGTCGTACCGCACGACGCGGGCAGGGTGGCCGTCCAGGGCCGACGCGTCGCCGTCACCGACGACCACGAACACCTCGACGGTGGTCAGCTCGTCGAGCACCCGAGCGAGCAACGGGATGAGGCTGTCGTCGACGATGATGACGCGGTCACCGAGGTCGGCGACCACGAAGGTGAGCTGGTCGGGGAAGAGGCGGATGTTGAGCTGGTGCAGCACGGCGCCCATGCAGGGGATGGCGAAGTAGGCCTCGACGTGCTCCTGGTGGTTCCAGCAGAACGTGCCGACCACGTCGCCGTCACCGATACCGAGGGAGGCGAGCCCGGCAGCCAGCCGGCCGGCGCGGTCGTAGGTCTCGGCGAACGTGACCCGACGGCTGTGGTCCCCACGCCAGGTGACCACCTCGTGGTGCCCGTGGACCTTGCGGCCGTGCTCGAACAGCTGGGTCACGGTCAGCGGGTAGTCCTGCATCGTGCTGTGGACCACGGTCGGCTCCTCGTCGGGCGATGGGTGTGCGCCAGGCGTTCGGAGCCTACGGGGTCACCGGCCGACCCGGCCCCTGAGGTCGGTCACCACCGACGCGTACGCCTCGAGGAACCGGTCGGCGTCGGCGACGGTGGTGTCGGGGCCGACCGAGACGCGTAGGTGCCCGTGGGTCAAGGCCCCCATCGCGACCAGGACGTGCGACGGCTCGCCGCTGGTGGTGGCGCACGACGAGCCGGAGTGCACCGCGAACCCGGCGCGGTCGAGCTCGCGCACGAGCGCCTCGCCGTCGACGTACAGCGCGGACGCCGCGACGATGCCCGGGTGGGCGTCGGCCAACGGGCCGTGCACCTCGACGTCGGCCACCACCTCCGGCAGGCGGGTACGCAGGTGGCGCCGCACCAGCTCCCGTGCGGATCGCTCGGTCTGCAGGTCCCGGAGGGCGACCTGGAGGGCGACCGCCGCGGCGGCGACCGACGGCACGTCGAGCTGGCCGGACCGGCGCCGGCCCTGCCGGTCATCACCCTCCTGGACGGCCACCACCCGCCCGCGTGGCCCCTGGGCGAGGAAGCCCACAGCACGTGGCCCGCCGAACTTCGCGGCGCTCGCGGTGAGCAGATCGGCGCCGAGGTCCGAGACGGCGAGCCCCACCTGGCCGACGCTCTGGCAGGCATCGACGTGCAGGAGCGCGCCGACGTGCGCGCACGCGCGGGCCACCTCGACCACGGGCTGGATGGTGCCGACCTCGTGGTTGGCGTGCTGGAGGTGGACGGCGAGGGTGTCGTCGCGCAGCGCCGCAGCGACCGCGTCCGGATCGACGGTCCCCGAGCCGTCCACGCCGACCACGTCGACCTCGAACCCGTGGTCGACCCGCAGCCGGTCGACCGCGGCGAGGACGGCCGAGTGCTCGACCGCCGAGACCACCAGGTGGCGCCTGGTCCCACCGGCAAGCGCGTCCGCACGGGCGGTACCGAGGACGGCCAGGTGCACCGCCTCGGTCCCGCCGGAGGTCCAGGTCAGCGCGTCGTCCCGGACGCCGACCCCCGCGGCGGTGGCCTCGGTGGCACGGGCGAGCAGCTCGGCGGCGGCGCGCCCCTCGGCGTGGGCACGCGCCGGATCCCCGGTGGCGACCGCCGCGGCATCCCGCCACGCGGTCGCGGCCTCCGGCCGGAGGGGCCAGGCGGCGGCGTGGTCGAGGTACCGGCGTTCGGACACGGGGTGACCCTACTGACGGGCAGGGGGAGGGGCGCGGACGGCAACCGGTGGACGACCGTCCGACGCTCGCCCTGTCGCTCCCGACGGCACTGTCCTAGCGTCGCGTCCCACTGAGCCCGGACTGCGAAGGGACCGTCACACCGTGAGCGCCACGAACCAGCGCGTCGCCATCCGCGACGTGCGCCCCCAGGTCGACGGTGGTCGCCACCCCGCGAAGCGGTCGGTCGGTGAGCTGATCGAGGTCGAGGCCGACGTCTTCGCCGACTCCCACGACGCGCTCCTGGCGACGGTCTGCTGGCGTCCGCGCGGTTCGCGGCGCTGGTCCGAGGTCGCCATGACCCAGCTGGTCAACGACCGGTGGCGGGGCAGCTTCACCGTCGACGAGCCGGGCCGCTACGAGATCCGCGTCACCGGATGGATCGACCGGTTCGGGACCTGGCAACGCGACACCCGCACCAAGCTGGAGGCGGGCGTGGCGACGTCGGTCGACCTCGCCATCGGTGCTGCGTTGCTCGACGAGCTGAAGGCCAAGGGTGAGGACCGCGCCGAGGTCCAGCGGATGCGCGACCAGCTCGTCGACGAGCGGCTCGAGCTGCCCGCTCGCGCCGAGCCCGCCCTGTCGGACGACGCCACCGCCCTCGTCCGCCGTCTGGACGACCGTCGCTACGCGACCGCCTCGGACCGGTTGCCCCTCCGTGTCGATCGCGAACGGGCGCGGTTCTCGGCGTGGTACGAGCTCTTCCCCCGATCGGCCGCCACCGAGCCGGGACGTCACGGCACCTTCGACGACGTCATCGCCCGCCTGCCGTACGTCGCCGACCTCGGGTTCGACGTCCTCTACCTGCCGCCCATCCACCCCATCGGCACCACCCACCGCAAGGGACGCAACAACTCGGTGGTCGCCGAGCCCGGCGACGTCGGCTCCCCGTGGGCCATCGGCAGCCCCGAGGGTGGGCACGAGGCCATCCACCCCGAGCTCGGCACGATCGACGACTTCCGGCGCCTGGTGACGGCGTGCGCCGACCACGGTCTCGAGCTCGCGCTCGACATCGCCTTCCAGTGCTCGCCCGATCACCCGTGGGTCACCGAGCACCCCGAGTGGTTCCGTGCCCGTCCGGACGGCACGATCCAGTACGCCGAGAACCCGCCCAAGAAGTACCAGGACATCTACCCGCTGGACTTCGAGACCGAGGACGCCGAAGGGCTCTGGCAGGCGCTGAAGGGCGTGTTCGAGCACTGGATCGCCGAGGGGATCCGCATCTTCCGGGTCGACAACCCCCACACCAAGGCGTTCGGGTTCTGGGAGTGGTGCCTCGACGAGCTCACCCGCGAGCACCCCGACACCATCTTCCTGTCGGAGTCCTTCACGCGCCCGAAGGTGATGAAGGAGCTCGCTCGCGTCGGCTTCACCCAGTCCTACACCTACTTCGCCTGGCGCGACGCCCGGTGGGAGCTGGCCGAGTACTACGCCGAGCTGCACACCACCGAGGTGGCCGACTACTTCCGTCCGAACTCGTGGCCGAACACGCCCGACATCCTCACCGAGTTCCTGCAGCACGGTGGCCGTGCCGCGTTCGTCCAGAAGCTCATCCTGGCCGCGACGCTGACGGCCAACTACGGCATCTACGGCCCGCCGTTCGAGCTGATGGAGCACGTCGCGCGGCCCGGGGCCGAGGAGTACCTCGACAACGAGAAGTACCAGCTGCGCCACTGGGACCTGGATGCGCCGCACTCGCTGGCCGAGCTCATCGCGCGGGTCAACGCCATCCGGCGTGCCCACCCCGCGCTCCAGCAGGACCGTTCCTTCGCGATCCACCACGTCGACAACGAGGCGCTGTTCGCCTACTCCAAGCGCGATCCGCGATCGGGCGACACCGTGCTGACGGTCGTCAACCTCGACCCGGTGTGGAAGCAGGGTGGGTTCACCTGGCTCGATCTCGAGGCGCTCGGGCTCGAGGGCGAAGGGGCCCGGTTCGAGGTCTACGACGCCCTCGGGGAGTCGCGTTACACCTGGCAGGGTCGGCGCAACTACGTCGAGCTCGACCCCCACGTCACCCCCGGCCACATCTTCGTGATCAGCAGCCTCGACGATCCTGTCGGACCACCCGCGACGGTCGCGGAGGTGGGCCCGTGACGGTGCCGCAGGACGGGGCCATCATCACCGACCCGCAGTGGTACCGGGACGCGGTCATCTACTCGTGCCACGTGCGCTCGTTCGCGGACTCCAACGGTGACGGGTTCGGGGACTTCCGGGGCCTGGCCGACCGGCTGGACTACCTCCAGGACCTCGGGGTCACCGCCATCTGGCTGCTGCCGTTCTACCCCTCGCCGCTGCGCGACGACGGCTACGACATCGCCGACTACACCAGCATCCACCCTGACTACGGGACGATGCGGCAGTTCAAGCGCTTCGTGAAGGAGGCGCACGCGCGGGGCCTGAAGGTCATCACCGAGCTGGTGATCAACCACACCTCCGACCAGCACCCGTGGTTCCAGCGGGCGGTGGCCGCCCCGAAGGGCAGCCGCTACCGCGACTGGTACGTGTGGAGCGACACGCCCGACCCCTACCCCGAGGTCCGGATCATCTTCCAGGACTTCGAGACCTCGAACTGGCAGTGGCACCCGGAGGCCGGCCAGTACTACTGGCACCGCTTCTTCAGCCACCAGCCCGACCTCAACTTCGACAACCCCGAGGTGCACGAGGCGCTGAAGGGCGTCCTCGACTTCTGGGCTGAGATCGGCGTCGACGGGTTCCGACTCGACGCCATCCCGTACCTGTTCGAACGCGAGGGCACCAACGGCGAGAACCTGCCCGAGACCCACGACTACCTCAAGGAGCTGCGCGCCCACCTGGACGAACGTTGGCCGGGCCGGATGTTCCTGGCCGAGGCCAACCAGTGGCCCGAGGACGCCGCCGAGTACTTCGGGGACGGCGACGAGTGCCACATGAACTTCCACTTCCCGCTGATGCCGCGGCTGTTCATGGCCGTCCGTCAGGAGGACCGCTTCCCGGTCATCGACATCCTCCAGCAGACCCCCGAGGTCCCCGACGGCGCCCAGTGGGCGCTGTTCCTGCGCAACCACGACGAGCTCACCCTCGAGATGGTGACCGACGAGGAACGCGACTTCATGTACCGCGCCTACGCGCACGACGCGCGTATGCGCATCAACCTCGGCATCCGGCGCCGGCTGTCCCCGCTGCTCGGCGGCGACCGACGCCTGATCGAGATGATGAACTCGCTGATGTTCTCCATGCCGGGGACGCCGGTGCTGTACTACGGCGACGAGATCGGCATGGGCGACAACATCTGGCTCGGGGACCGCAACGGGGTGCGGACCCCGATGCAGTGGTCCGCTGACCGCAACGCCGGGTTCAGCTCGGCGAACCCGCAGCGCCTCTACCTGCCCGTCGTGATCGACCCCGAGTACCACTACGAGCGCATCAACGTCGAGTCGCAGGAGGAGAACGCCAGCTCCCTGCTGCTGTGGATGAAGCGCCTCATCGCGCTGCGGCAACGCAACACCCAGCTGTTCGGGCGTGGCGACATCGAGTTCGCCCACCCTGACAACCCCAAGGTGCTGGCCTACCTGCGACGGTGGCAGCCGCCGGACGGCGGCCCCGAACAGATCGTCCTCGTCGTCGCCAACCTGTCGCGCCACGCCCAGTCGGCACAGATCCCGCTGGCCGAACACCACGGCCTGTCTCCGGTGGAGATGTTCGGCCGGACGGCGTTCCCGCCCATCACCGACCAGCCCTACCCGTTGACGCTCGGGCCGTACCAGTTCTACTGGTTCTCCATCGAGCGAGCGCCGTCGCGGCTCAGCCTGTCGCAGATGCGTGAGTTCGCCGGGGCCGCGACGGTCGAGACCGCCGAACCCGTCCCCGAGCTGACGCTCGCGGGAGAGTGGCGTGCGTTGCTGCGAGGTCCGGGCAGGGAACGCCTCGAAGCGGTCCTGCCCGCCATCCTCCGGCGGCAGCGCTGGTTCGGCGGCAAGGCGCGCGAGGTCGGGGCCTGCCACGTCGTCGACGTGGCGCCGCTCGGTCGCAAGGACGACCCGGCGCTGCACCTGCTGATCGTCCGGGTCGAGTACGTCGACGGTGAACCCGAGGAGTACGTCCTCGCGGTGGGGTTCGCCGAGGGGGAGGACGCCGGACGCGTCGCCGCGACGGCCCCGACAGCGGTCCTCGCGCACGTGCGGGGCCGCGGTCCCCGCGGTCACACCGGGATCCTCTACGACGTGCTCCAGGACGAGGAGGCAGGGCGGGTGTTGCTCGACACGGTGGCGCGGGGCCGCCGGTCGAAGACCTCCGCCGGTGAGCTGGTCGGCCGCCGGGAGCCGGCGCTCGGCACCAAGGTCCGCAGCAGCGAGCTGCCCGCTCGGATGCTGCGCGGCGAGCAGAGCAACACCTCGATCATCTACGGCGACCGGTACCTGATGAAGGTGCTGCGACGCCTCGAGCCGGGGGAGTCGCCCGACGTCGAGGTCGGTCGGTTCCTGACCGGGCGCGTCGCCCACGTCCCCGAGCTGCTCGGCACCATCGACCACGTCCGGCGCGGCGGTGGCGAGCCGTCCACCCTGGCCATCCTCCAACGGTTCGTCCCCAACGAGGGCGACGCGTGGGTCCACACGCTCGATGAGCTGGAGCGCTACGCCGAACGCGTCATGACCGACCCACCCGTCGGCGGGGTGCCCGACCTGAAGCGGTCCGCCCTCGCGCTCGCCGAGGAGGAGCTGCCCGAGTCGGCCCACGAGCTGCTCGGTCCCTACCTCGACGTCGCTCACCTGCTCGGGCAGCGGACCGCCGAGATGCACGTCGCCCTCGCCGACGACGGTGGCCGCAAGGGGGACGCCTTCTCCCCGGAGCCGTTCACCTCGCTCTACCAGCGCTCGCTGTACCAGTCGATGCGCAACGCCCTGCGCCGCGGCCTCCAACAGGCCGGGAAGGCGTCGGGCTCCCTCACCTCGACGGACGCCCGTCAGCGGGTGGCGGACCTCGCGGCCCGTGAGGACGAGCTGCTCCAGCGGCTGCGCACCCTCTCCGACACCCGCATCGAGGTCAGCCGCATCCGCACCCACGGCGACTACCACCTCGGGCAGGTGCTGTGGACCGGCCGGGACCTGGTGATCATCGACTTCGAGGGTGAACCGGCCCGGCCGCTCGGCGAACGACGCCTGAAGCGGTCGGCGCTCCGTGACGTGGCGGGCATGCTCCGCTCGTTCCAGTACGCCTCGCACTCGGCGCTCCGGTTCCAGGTCGAGCGCGGTGCGGTGACCCCCGAGCGGGAGTCCTACGAGGAGCTGCGGTCGTGGCTCGCGGTGTGGAACCGCTGGACCTCGGCCGGCTTCCTGCGCGGCTACCTCACCACGGCGGCCGGGCACGGGTTCGTGCCGGACGACCCGGATCACACCGCGATCCTGCTCGACACCTTCCTGCTCGAGAAGGCGATCTACGAGCTCGGCTACGAGATGAACAACCGCCCGGAGTGGGTCGACATCCCGCTCACCGGCATCGCCGAGGTGCTCGGCGACCCACCCACGTGACCGACCGACCAGGAGGGCCAGACGTGCCCCGTGACACCCGCCGTCCGACCGACGTGCCGTCCCCGCTCGGCGACGTCGATCTGCACCTGTTCAACGAGGGCAGCCACGTCCGCCTCCACGAGAAGCTCGGCGCGCACCTCGGGGTGGTCGACGGGGTGGTCGGCGCGCACTTCGCCGTCTGGGCCCCCAACGCCGAGCAGGTGTCGGTGATGGGGGACTTCAACGGGTGGGACAAGGACAGCTACCCGCTGGCCCCCCGAGGCGTGTCCGGCATCTGGGAAGGGTTCGTCCCGAACGTGGGGGAGGGTGACACCTACAAGTTCCACATCCGCTCGCGCCACGACGGGTACCGGGTCGACAAGGCCGACCCGTTCGCCATCCACTCCGAGACCCCGCCGCTGACCGGGTCGAAGATCTGGGACCTGTCCTACGAGTGGCACGACGACGACTGGATGCGTGAGCGCGAGAAGCGCCAGCGCCTCGACCAGCCGATGTCGATCTACGAGCTGCACCTCGGCTCGTGGCGGCGGGTCCCGGACGAGGGCGATCGTCCGCTGAACTACACCGAGATGGCCGACCCGCTCATCGCCCACGTCCAGGAGCTCGGCTTCACCCACGTGGAGTTCATGCCGCTGACCGAGCACCCGTTCGGCGGATCGTGGGGCTACCAGACCACCGGGTACTTCGCGCCGACGTCACGGTTCGGCACGCCCCAGGACCTCAAGCACCTCATCGACCGCCTCCACCAGGCCGGCATCGGCGTGATCCTGGACTGGGTCCCGTCGCACTTCCCGTCCGACGAGCACGGCCTGGCGTACTTCGACGGCACCCACCTGTTCGAACACGCCGACCCGCGCAAGGGCTACCACCCGGACTGGAAGAGCTACATCTTCAACTACGGGCGGCCCGAGGTCCTCAGCTTCCTGCTCTCGTCGGCGCTGTTCTGGCTCGAGGAGTACCACGTCGACGGCATCCGGGTCGATGCCGTCGCCTCGATGCTCTACCTCGACTACTCGCGTGAGGAGGGCGAGTGGATCCCCAACGAGTGGGGCGGCAACGAGAACGTCGAGGCCATCGCGTTCCTGCGCCGGTTCAACGAGGAGGTCTACGCCGCCTTCCCCGGGGTCCAGACCATCGCCGAGGAGTCCACCGCGTGGCCGATGGTGTCACGCCCGACCTACGTCGGCGGGCTCGGCTTCGGGATGAAGTGGGACATGGGTTGGATGCACGACACCCTGGCCTACTTCCAGGAGGATCCGGTCCACCGCAAGTACCACCACGACCAGCTCACGTTCCGGTCGGTGTACGCGTTCGCCGAGAACTACTGCCTGCCGCTGTCGCACGACGAGGTCGTGCACGGCAAGGGCTCGATGATCACCAAGATGCCCGGCGACGAGTGGCAGAAGTTCGCCAACCTCCGGGCTCTGTACGCCTACATGTTCACCACGCCCGGCAAGAAGCTGCTGTTCATGGGCGACGAGTTCGGCCAGTGGCAGGAGTGGAGCAACGAACGCAGCCTCGACTGGCACCTGCTCGACCACGAACGGCACGCCGGGCTCCAACGCTGCCTCGGTGACATCGCCCGGCTCTACCGCGAGGAACCTGCCCTCCACGACGGCGACGTCGACCCGGAGGGCTTCGCGTGGCTGGACGCCGGCGACTGGGAGCAGTCGGTGGTCTCCTTCCGCCGCCGCACCCGGGACGGCAGCCGCGAGGTCGTGGTCGTGTGCAACCTCACCCCGGTGCCACGCGACAACTACCGGATCGGGGTCCCTGCACGCGGCTACTGGGCCGAACGCTTCAACTCGGACGCGAGCGCGTACGGCGGGGCCGGCCTCGGCAACCACGGCGGGGTGTCCACGACCCCGTTGCCGTCGCACGGCTTCGGGCACTCGGTGAACCTGACGCTGCCGCCGCTCGGCGTCCTCGTGCTCCAACACGACGCGTCCGTGACCGGGTGACGCCCACCGAACGCCTGGGCCGGAGCCGGGCGCTGCCCGCGTACGCTGGCCGACCCCCGCCTGTCCCGTGACGCCTCGAGAACCCGTGATGGACCGCTACGTCTGCGTGCACGGCCACTTCTACCAGCCGCCGCGTGAGAACCCCTGGCTGGAGCTGGTCGAGCAGCAGGACTCGGCGTGGCCGGCCCACGACTGGAACGAGCGCATCACGGCCGAGTGCTACGGCCCCAACACCGCGGCGCGGGTCCTCGACGAGACCGGGCGCATCGTCGCGCTGGTGGACAACTACGCGGCCATGAGCTTCAACGTCGGCCCGACGCTGCTGGCGTGGATGCACGATCACGCACCCGAGGTCCACGCGGCCATCGTGGCCTCGGACGAGGCCAGTCGCGAACGTTTCGGCGGTCACGGCTCGGCGATGGCCCAGGTGCACAACCACGCCATCATGCCGCTGTGCAACGAGCGCGACCGACGGACCCAGGTGCGCTGGGGCATCGACGACTTCCATCACCGGTTCGGCCGCGACCCCGAGGGGATGTGGCTCGCCGAGACGGCCGCCGACACCGCCTCGCTCGAGGAGCTGGCCGCCCACGGCATCGCCTTCACGGTGCTGTCGCCCTACCAGGCCGCCGCGACCCGCGGGCCTGGCCAGGACTGGACCGACGTCACCGGAGGGCGGGTCGACCCGACCGTCCCGTACCGCGTCTCGCTGCCGTCTGGCCGGTCGATCGCGGTGTTCTTCTACGACGGGCAGGTGTCCCAGGGGGTGGCCTTCGAGGGCCTGCTCCACTCCGGTCACCGCTTCGCCCACCGTATCCTCGGTGCGTTCCCGGACCGCGACGGTCCTGCGTTGGTCAACATCGCGACCGACGGTGAGAGCTACGGCCACCACCACCGCCAGGGTGAGATGGCGCTCGCGCAGGCGCTCCAGCTCATCGAGGCGACCGACGGGGTCCGCCTGACCAACTACGCCGAGCACCTCGCGACGCACCCGCCGCGGCTCGAGGCGCGCATCGTGGAGAACAGCTCGTGGTCGTGCGCGCACGGGGTCGAACGCTGGCGGTCCGACTGCGGTTGCACCAACGGCGAGACCGGCGGCAGCCAGGCGTGGCGCGGACCGCTGCGGGACGCGCTGGACTGGCTGCGCGACGAGCTGGAGGCACCGTTCGAGGCCAAGGCCAAGCAGCTGCTGGCGGACCCGTGGGCGGCCCGGGACGACTACCACCAGGTGGTGCTGCACCGCACCGACAACCTCGGCCCGTTCCTGGCCCGGCACGCCACGCACGACCTCGACCTCGACGAGCTCTCGACGGTCCTCCGCCTGATGGAGACCCAGCGCCACCTGCTGCTGATGTACACCAGCTGCGGGTGGTTCTTCGACGAGCTGTCGCGCATCGAGACCGTCCAGGTGCTGGCCTACGCGGCCCGTGCCATCCAGTTCGCCGACCAGGTCCTCGGGATCGACCTCGAGGACGGGTTCGTGGAGCGGTTGGCGCTGGCGCGCAGCAACCTGCCGCAGTGGTCGGACGGCCGCCGCATCTACGAGGAGCTGCTGCGTCCCGTTCGCGCCGACCTCGAGAAGGTCGCCGCCCACTTCGCCATCAGCGGCCTGTCCCGTGAGTACGGGCGGACCGAGCGGATCGGCTGCTACGAGGTCGAGCGCCACGACGAGCACCGCTCCGAGGCGGGCCGCGCCCGGGTCGGCAGCGGCCGGGTCACCGTGCGGTCGGTCATCACCCTCGCGGAGCGGTCCTTCGAGTACGGCGTGCTGCACTTCGGTGACCACAACTTCCTCTGCGGTGTGCGACCCGTCGGTGACGATGACGACTACCAGCGCACCCGCACGGCGCTCGAGGCCGCCTTCGAGGAGGCCGACTTCCCCGCCACGATCCGGGTGCTCGACGATCAGTTCGGCCCCAACGCCTACTCGCTGCGTGACCTGTTCCGCGACGAGCAGCGACGGCTGCTCGACGAGGTGCTCGAGGGCACGCTGGTGGACGTCGAGGCGACCTACCGCTCGATCTACCGCGGCCGCGCGCCGCTGCTGCGCTTCCTCGCCAGTCTGGACGCGAAGCTGCCCAAGGCGCTGCAGAGCGCTGCGGAGGTGGTCCTCAACGCTGAGCTCCAGGACGCCATCAGCGGCGGCGCGGAACCGGCACGTATCAGCGCGCTGATCGACGAGGCCAACCGCTTCGAGGTCCCGCTGCACGTCGAGGGGCTCGAGCACGCGTTCGCCGAGGCGGTCGGTCGTCGGACGCGACAGCTGCGCCGCGCCCTGGAAGACCCCGAGCTCTTCGAGCGGTTCGGCGACGAGGAGGAGCGGTTCTCGTCCGTTGTCCGCGTCCTGACCGACCAGGCGGAGTGGCTGCCGTTCGAGGCGGACCTGGCCGAGGCGCAGAACCTGTGCTGGCGACTGCTCACCGACCACCGCCCTTCGCTCGTAGCGCGGGCCGGCGAGGGCGACGAGGTCGCGCTGAGGTGGCTCCAGACCATCGATGAGGCGACCGAACGGCTCGGTCTCGCCGTGCCGGAGTAGTCGTGCCACCTGTCGATCCACCCCCGTCCGCTCGCGACCTGCTCGGCGCCACCGCCCTCCCCGGCGGGGGCGTCCGCTTCGTGGTCTGGGCACCGCTCGCGACCCGCGTGGAGGTGCTGTTCGACGACGGTCGGCGCGCTGAGCCGCTCACGGCCGGCGCACGCGGCTACCACGCGGGCACGGTCGCCGATGTGAGGCCCGGGGACCGGTACCGCTACCGGCTGCACCGAGCCGAGGGTGGTCCGCTCGACCGCAGCGATCCGGCGTCGCGGTGGCAGCCGGACGGCCTGCACGGCTGGTCCGCGGTCGACGACCCGGGCTTCGCCTGGACCGACGCGGCGTGGCGGCCGCGTCCGCTGCACGAGCAGGTGCTCTACGAGCTGCACGTCGGCACCTTCACCCCCGAAGGCACCTTCGACGCCATCGTCCCGCGCCTGGCCGACCTCGCCGACCTCGGCGTCACCACGATCGAGCTGATGCCGATCTGGCAGTTCCCCGGCGAACGCAACTGGGGCTACGACGGCGTGCTGCCCTACGCGCCCCAGCACAGCTACGGCGGCCCAGCGGGCCTGCGCCGCCTGGTCGACGCGGCGCACGCGGCCGGGATCGGGGTGATCCTCGACGTCGTCTACAACCACTACGGCCCCGAGGGCAACCACCTCGCCGACTTCGGGCCGTACCTGACCGACCGCTACGACACCCCGTGGGGACAGGCCGTCAACGTCGACGGCCCGGACAGCGACCAGGTCCGGCGCTACGCGGTCGAGAACGCCGTCCGGTGGGTCCGGGACTTCCACGTCGACGGGCTGCGCCTGGACGCCGTGCACGCGATCGTCGACACCTCCGCCGTCCACCTGCTCGAGGAGCTGGCAGCCGCCGTGCACCGCGAGGCGGCCCAGGCCGGTCGCGAGGTCCACGTCATCGCCGAGAGCGAGCTGTCCGACCCGCGGCTCGTCCGTGTGCCCGAGGTCGGTGGCCACGGGCTCGACGGGCAGTGGCTCGACGATGTCCACCACGCGCTCCACGTGGCGTTGACGGGGGAGCGGACCGGCTACTTCGAGGACTACGAGGGGCTGGTCGACCTCGAACGGATCCTCCGCGACCGGTTCGCGTACGCGGGGCGCTACTCGGTGCACCGCGGCCGGACCGTCGGCCGTCCGGCGCGGGACGTGCCCTACGAGCGCTTCGTGGCCTGTACCCAGAACCACGATCAGGTCGGCAACCGGATGCTCGGCGAGCGCCAGAGCGACCTGCTCGACCTCGAGCAACGCAAGGTGTCGGCCGCCGCCCTCCTGTTGCTGCCGTTCACCCCGATGCTGTGGATGGGGCAGGAGTACGGCGAGGTGGCGCCCTTCCAGTACTTCGTGTCGCACACCGACCCCGACCTCGTCGCGGCGGTCCAGCACGGACGCCGTCGCGAGTTCGCGTACTTCGCCGACCAGCGCGAGCCGCCCGACCCCCAGGCCACCGAGACCTTCGAGCGCTCGAAGCTCGACTGGTCCAGGCGCGAGGACGGCGAGCACGCCACCCTCCTCGCGCTGTACCGCCACCTCCTGGCTCTGCGACGCGAGCTGCCGGCGATCGCGGGACCCGACGCGGGTGAGGCCGTCCCGGTGCTCCACGGCCCGTCGACCCTGACCTGGTCGCGCGAGGTCCCCGGACGGCCCGAGGCCGAGGTGCTGGTCGTGGTGCACACCGGGGCGGAGCCGACCGAGCTGAGCCGGACGGGATCGTTCGAGCTGGCGCTCGACACCGCGGCTCAGGGGTTCGGGGGGCCAGGGGGGACCGAGGTCGAACGGTCGCCCGATCGCACCCTCGTGCGGCTGCCCGGCCCCCGGGTCCTGCTCCTGCAAGCAACTCCGTCGGAGGCCACGTGACCCTCGAGCTGTGGCCGGGTGCGCCCTCCCCCCTCGGGGCGACCTACGACGGTCTCGGGACCAACTTCTCGCTGTTCAGCGAGGTCGCCGACCGCGTCGAGCTGTGCCTGTTCGACCCGGACGGCACCGAGCACCGGGTGCCGCTGACCGAGGTCACCGGGTACGTGTGGCACGGCTACGCGCCGACCGTCGGGCCAGGCCAGCGTTACGGCTACCGCGTCCACGGCCCGTACGACCCCGCCCGCGGGCTGCGGTGCAACCCGAACAAGCTGCTGATCGACCCGTACGCCAAGGCGATCGACGGTGAGCTCGCCTGGGGCCAAGCTGTCTTCGGCTATGACTTCGGTGATCCGGACGGTCCCCCGAACACCGTCGACAGCGCGGCGTCGGTCCCGCGTTGCGTGGTCGCGAGCCCGTTCTTCGACTGGAACGAGGACCGTCACCCGCGCACCCCGATGCACGAGACGGTCATCTACGAGGTGCACACCAAGGGCCTGACCGCCCTCCACCCGGACGTACCCGAGGAGCTGCGCGGGACCTACGCGGGACTGACCCACCCGGCGGTCATCGACCACCTCGAGGACCTCGGCGTCACCGCTGTGGAGCTGCTGCCGGTCCACCGCCACGTCCCCGAGAGTCACCTGGTCGAGCACGGTCTGACCAACTACTGGGGCTACAACACCATCGGGTTCTTCGCCCCCCACGACGGCTACGCGCGCGGGTCGGCCGAGCACGCCGTGCCCGAGTTCAAGCAGATGGTCAAGACCCTCCACCAGGCCGGCATCGAGGTCATCCTCGACGTGGTCTACAACCACACCGCCGAGGGCAACCACCTCGGACCCACCCTGTCGATGAAGGGCATCGACAACCGGGCCTACTACCGCCTCGTCGGCGACGACCCGCGCTACTACACGGACTACACCGGCACGGGCAACTCGATGAACATGCGCCACCCTCACGTGCTGCAGCTGATCATGGACTCGTTGCGGTACTGGGTGAACGAGATGCACGTCGACGGGTTCCGGTTCGACCTCGCCTCGACCCTGGCGCGTGAGCTGCACGACGTCGACCGGCTCTCGACCTTCTTCGAGGTCATCCAGCAGGATCCGGTCATCAGCCAGGTCAAGCTCATCGCCGAGCCGTGGGACGTCGGCGAGGGTGGCTACCAGGTGGGCAACTTCCCCCCGCTGTGGTCGGAGTGGAACGGGATGTACCGCGACACCATGCGCGACTTCTGGCGCGGCGAGCCAGCGACCCTGCCGGAGTTCGCCTCACGCCTGACCGGCAGCTCCGACCTGTACGAGTCCGACACCCGGCGCCCGAACGCCAGCATCAACTTCATCACCGCCCACGACGGGTTCACGCTGCGCGACCTCGTGTCCTACGACCGCAAGCACAACGAGAGGAACGGCGAGGACAACCGCGACGGCACCGACGACAACCGGTCGTGGAACTGCGGGGTCGAGGGACCGACCGACGACGAGGAGACCCTGGCCCTCCGCGCTCGCCAGCAGCGCAACTTCCTGACCACCCTGCTGCTGTCGCAGGGCGTGCCGATGCTGCTCGGAGGCGACGAGTTCGGCCGCACCCAGCAGGGCAACAACAACGGCTACGCGCAGGACAACGAGCTGTCCTGGTTCCGGTGGGACCAGGCCGACGTCCCGGTCAGCGCCGGCGGGCTCGACCACGACCTGCTGGCCTTCACCCGTCACCTGATCGCGCTCCGGGCCGAGCATCCCGTCTTCCGACGTCGCCGCTGGTTCCAGGGCCGGCCGCTGCGGGGCGAGACCATCGACGACATCGCCTGGCTCACGCCCGGCGGTGACGAGATGGACGACGAGGACTGGGAAGCCAGCTTCGCCCGCGCGTTGCAGGTGTTCCTCAACGGCAACGGGATCGCCAGCCCGGACCCTCGCGGCCAGCCCGTGGTCGACGACTCCTTCCTCGTGCTGTTCAACGCGAGCGACGTCGGTCTGGACTTCACCCTGCCACCGCCGTCGTTCGCGGGCGCCTGGCGGGTCGTGGTCGACACGGCGCTGGTCCGACCCACCGACGACGTGGAACGCTTCGACGCTGGATCCGTCCGTCACGTCCCCGATCGTGGGGTCGTCGTCCTCGTCGCGGAGGAAGCACCGTGACCGTCCCGTCCTCGACCTACCGGCTGCAGCTGCACGCGGCGTTCGACTTCCGCGACGCGGCGGCAGCGGTGCCCTACCTCGCCGACCTCGGGGTCAGCCACCTGTACCTGTCGCCCACCTTGGCGTCGGCGCCGGGCAGCAGGCACGGCTACGACGTGGTCGACCCGTCCCGGCTCGACGACGAGCTCGGCGGGGACGAGGGGTTCACGCACCTGTCCGAGGCGGTCCACCGCGCCGGGATGCGCCTCGTGCTCGACCTCGTCCCGAACCACGTCGGGCTGCTCAGCCCCCACAACCCGTGGTGGTGGGACGTGCTGCGGCACGGGCCGGACAGCCGCTACGCCGGCCACCTCGACATCCGCTGGCAGCGTCGGGGCGACGGTCCGCCTCAGGTGCTGTTGCCGCACCTCGCGCGGCCCCTCGACGACGAGCTGGCGGACGGGGATGCCCTGCATCTCGAGCACGGCGAGCCGCCCCACGGCGACGACGGTCACGCCGACGCCCGCTGGCGGGTCGTCTACCACGAGCACGCCTGGCCGGTGCGGCCGGGGTCCCTGGCTGCCGTGGGTCTGGACGGCGATGACGTCGCGGGGACGGTGGCGACCGTCGAGGCGGACCGCGGCCGGCTGCTGTCGCTCCTGCTCGAACAGCACCACCGCCCGGTGCACTGGCGTCGGGCCAACGCCGACCTCAACTACCGACGGTTCTTCGACATCACCACCCTCGGTGGGCTGCGCGTCGAGGACCCGGCGGTCTTCGCGGACGTGCACCGCCGCACCCTCGAGCTGGTCGAGGACGGGCTGGTCGATGGCCTGCGCATCGACCACCCTGATGGCCTGCGCGACCCGGCGGGCTACTTCGAGCAGCTCCGTGCCGCGGCCCCCGACGCCTGGATCGTCGCCGAGAAGATCCTCGAACCGGACGAGCGCCCACGTGCGTCGTGGCCGATCGACGGCACCGTCGGCTACGAGTTCGCCAACCTCGTCCTCGGCCTCTACATCGACCCGCGGAGCGAGGCCGTGCTCGACGACCTCTACGCGCAGACGGTCGGCCACCGCGTCGACTACCACCAGGTCGTGGACGACGCCAAGCGCGAGGTGGTCACCTCGCTGTTCGCCGCCGAGCTCGCGGGGCTGCACCAGCAGCTGATCGACCTCGCCGAGGCCGCGGGCAGCGTCACCGACCCGGACCTACTGCGTGACGCGCTCGTCGAGACCCTGGTCTGCCTGCCGGTCTACCGCACCTACGTCCGTGCCGACGAGGCCGACCTCGACGACGACGACCGCGCGTACGTGATGGGTGCCGTCGCCCGGGCCCGCGCCCGGCGTCCGGACCTCGACGAGCCGCTCGACCTGATCTGCGAGTTGCTCCTGCTCGAGCAGGGCGGCGACGGGTCGGCCGACTTCGTCATGCGGTTCCAGCAGCTCTCGGGTCCGATCATGGCCAAGGGCGTCGAGGACACCGTCTTCTACCGCTACCTGCGCTTCGTGGCCGTCAACGAGGTCGGCGGGGCACCGCACCATCTCGGGACCTCGGTCGCGGCGTTCCACAGCGCCAACCAGCTCCGACAGCGGGACTGGCCGGCCACGATGCTGACGACCTCGACGCACGACACCAAGCGCAGCGAGGACGTCCGCGCCCGCCTCGCGGTCCTGTCCGAGCTGCCCGACCTGTGGGTCCGGGCGGTCCAGGAGTGGGGCGAGCTCGCGGCGCGCCACCGGGGGGACCGGGGTCCGGCGCCCGAGCACGAGCTGCTCCTGCTCCAGACCCTCGTGGGCGCCTGGCCGCTCGACGCCGAGCGCGCCGTCGCCTACGTGCTGAAGGCCGCGCGCGAGGGCAAGCACCACAGCCACTGGATCGACGGCGACCCTCGGTACGAGGACGACCTCGAGGCTGCGACCCGGGGCCTGCTCGCCGACACCGACGCCCGGGCGTTGATCACGCGCCTGCTGCAGGTCGTCCTCCCCGCGGGCCGGTTGACGTCGCTGTCCCAGACGCTGCTGAAGCTGACCAGCCCGGGGGTACCGGACATCTACCAGGGCACCGAGCTGTGGGACCTGTCCCTGGTCGACCCCGACAACCGGCGGCCCGTCGACCTGGCGCACCGGCAGCGCCTGCTGGGTGACCTCGGACCCGATGCGCCCCACCCGGTGGATCTGCTCGCCCGGGCGAGCGAGGGGCTCCCGAAGTTGTGGCTGACCGCCACCGCCCTCCGGCTGCGGCGCGAGCGCCCCGATGCGTTCGGCCCCGGTGCCACCTACACCCCGCTGTACGCCGTCGGGGACCGGCAGGACCACCTCGTGGCGTTCGTGCGTGGTGGTGAGGTGCTCACCGTCGCGCCGCGGCTGGTCGCCGGCCTCGGGGGTGGCTTCGTCGACTGGGACTGGGGTGACACGGCCCTGGCGATCCCAGGTGGGCGGTGGCGGTGCCATCTCACGGGACACGTCGTCGACGGTGGTGGGCAGGTGCTGCTCCGCGACCTGTTGGCCGCGTTCCCGGTCGCCCTGCTGACCCGTGTGGAGGCGAGCTGAGTGGCGATGGCATCCGACGACCGGGCCGCCGAACGGGGCCGCCGTGGCGGTCGCAGCGCCGAGCCCGACGGGTGGGGCATCGTCCCGGCCTACGAGGACGCGTTCGGCGCGTGGACGGAGGTCCCGCACACCACGCTGGAGGCCCTGGTCCGCGCGATGGGGGGCCGCCCCGAGGATCCCGGCCCACCGCAGGTCGATGACGTGGTGGTGCTGCGCGAGGGCGAGACGCGCGCCCTCACTGGCGCCACGCGTGTGACCCTGGAGGACGGCAGCGAGCGGTCCCTCGACGGGATCGTCCCGGCGGACCTGCCGCTCGGCTACCACGACGCGGAGGTGGCCGGTCGGGACGAGCCGGTCCGGCTGATCGTCAGCCCGGGGCGCTGCCACCTGCCGGGCGACCTGGTCGCGTGGGGCTGGGCCGTGCAGCTGTACGCGCTGCGGTCCTCCAGCAGCTGGGGCATCGGCGACCTCGCCGACCTGCGCCACCTCGCCCGCTGGTCCGCCGAGGTGGGGGCGGGCACGGTGCTGCTCAACCCGCTCGACGCGGTCACACCCGTCGCCCCGCGCGAGACCTCGCCGTACTACCCGACGTCGCGGCGGTTCCTCGACCCGCTCTACCTCGCCGTCGAGGAGGTCCCCGGGGTGGCCGGCCTGGTCGACGTCGACACCCTCGTCGCCGCGGGTCGGTCCCTGACCTCCGACGCCCCGATCGATCGGGACGAGGTCGCGGCACACAAGCTGACGGTCCTCGAACGCGTCTGGGACGAGCGACCGGGCGTGAAGGACGCGCCTGCCTTCGAGGCGTTCCTCGCCGACCGGGGGGCCGAGCTGCAGGTCTTCGCCACCTTCTGCGTGCTGGCCGAGCTGCACGGCTCGGGGTGGCGCTCGTGGCCGCGGGAGCACCGTCACCCGGACTCGGCGGCCGTCGCCCAGCTGGCCGACGCCCGTGCCGATCGCGTCCGGTTCCACGCGTGGCTGCAGTTCCTGTGCGACAGCCAGCTGGCCGAGGCCGGTGGGCACGTCCCGCTGCTCGGTGACCTGCCGATCGGTGCCGACCCGGACGGCGCCGACGCGTGGGCGTGGCAGGACGTGCTCGCGGACGGGGTCACCGTGGGGGCACCACCGGACGAGCTCGGACCGCAGGGGCAGAACTGGACCCTGCCGGCGTTCGTACCGTGGAAGCTGCGGGCGGCACGGTACGAGCCGTTCATCGCCACCGTCCGGGCCGCCCTGCGTCACGTCGGGGGGCTGCGCATCGACCACGTGCTCGGCCTGTTCCGTCTGTTCTGGATCCCGCCCGGTGGGACGGCCGCCGAGGGCGCGTACGTGCAGATGCCCTCGCGCGAGCTGCTCGACGTGCTGGCGCTCGAGTCCGTCCGCGCCGGCGCGTTCATCGTCGGCGAGGACCTCGGAACCGTGGGGGAAGGGGTGCGCGAGGAGCTCGATGCTCGTGACCTGCTGCGCTACCAGGTGTTCTGGTTCGAGCAGGATCCGGTCGACGCGTGGGCCGACAAGGCGCTGGCCTCGGTCTCGACCCACGACCTGCCCACGGTCGCGGGCATCTGGACGGGCGACGACGCGCGGATGCAGGAGGACCTCGGGCACGAGCCCGACACCGCCTGGCACGCCGAGCTCCGCGAGCGCGTGCGGGTCGCCACCGGCCTGGACCGCGACGCGTCGGTCGAGGAGGCCGTGGTGGTGCTCCACGGTCACCTCGCCGCCGGTCCGAACCGGCTCGTGCTGGCTCAGCTCGACGACGCGCTGGCGGTCTCGGACCGCCCGAACGTGCCCGGCACGGACCGCCACGCCCGTCCGGCGAACTGGTCCCTGCCGTTGCCCGTCCGGGTCGAGGACCTCGCCGACCACCCGACGGTACGCGCCGTGGCGGCAGCGATGACCGCAGGCCGGGCGCAGCGACTACGGTCCTGAGCCGGTCCCGGACCCGAACGACGGCCGACCCCCGGGAGAGGAGCGTCGTGGGCAACGGTGCTGATGCAGGAGCGCGCCTCGAGAAGCAGCTCGGCCTGCTCGACGTCTACGCCATCTGCACCGGTGCGATGTTCGCGTCGGGCTTCTTCCTGCTCCCGGGCATCGCCGCCGCCAACGCGGGCCCGTCGGTCATCCTCGCCTACCTCGTCTCGAGCATCCTGATGGTGCCGGCGATGTACTCGATCGCCGAACTGTCCAGCGCGATGCCGCGCGCGGCCGGGACCTACTTCTTCATCCACCGCAGCATGGGGCCGTTTGCGGGCACGATCGGTGGGCTCGGTGCCTGGCTGGTGTTGGTCGCCAAGAGCGCCTTCGCCCTCGTCGGGATGGGTGCGTACCTGTCGCTGTTCGTCGAGGTCCCGGTGCGCCCGCTGGCGATCGCGCTGGTGGTCGCCTTCGGCGCCCTCAACATCGTGGGGGCCAAGGAGACCGCGCGGCTGCAGGTCTGGCTCGTGGTCGCCCTCGTGACCATCATGGCGTTCTTCATCGCCAACGGGGCGGTCGACATGGTGACCGGCGACGCGGCGGTCGAGGGCAGCTTCCGGCCCTTCTTCCCGTTCGGACTCGACGGGCTGGTGTCGACCATCGGGCTGGTGTTCATCTCGTACGCCGGTCTGACCAAGGTCTCGTCGGCCGCGGAGGAGATCTCCGACCTCGACCGCAACCTGCCGCTCGGCATGATCCTGGCACTGTTGACGGTGGGGGCCATCTACACCCTCGGGGTCACCGTCCTGGTCGGGGTCATCCCGCCCGAGGCGCTCCGCGACGACCTGACGCCCGTCGCAACCGCGGGTCAGCTGATCTTCGACTGGATGCCCGGTCAGATCGGCCTCGGTCTGGTCGTCCTGGCCGCCATGCTCGCGTTCGCGTCCACCGGGAACGCCGGCATCCTGACCGCCTCGCGCTACCCGTTGGCGATGGCGCGCGACCGCCTGCTGTGGAAGGGGTTCGACCGGCTGGGCCGGTTCGGTACGCCGACGGTCGGCGTGGTGGTCACCTGCAGCCTGATGGTCGCCGCCATCCTCTTCCTGGACGTCGAGCGGCTGGCGAGCCTCGGCAGCGCCTTCCTGCTGCTGCTGTTCGCCTTCATCAACCTGTCGGTGATCCTGATGCGCGAGAGCCGCATGACGTCCTACGCGCCGGGGTACCGCTCGCCGCTCTACCCGTGGATGCAGATCGCCGGTTTCCTGTCCACGTTCGGGCTCATCTTCACCCTCGGCGTCTTCTACGTCGCCTTCATCCTCGCGATCGTGGCGCTGTCCTACGTCTGGTACCGCCTCTACGTCCGGGAACGAGTCCCACGGCGTGGCGCGATCTACGGGGTCTTCCGTCGCTTGGGGGAGATCCACGACGAGGGCGTGGACGAGGAGCTGTGGAGCATCCTGCAGGAGCGCGGGGCCAGCGAGGGCGACTCCTTCGACGAACTGGTCGCACGCGCGCGGGTGATCGACCTCGACCGAGCGGTGGACCTCGACGGGGTGATCGATCGCGTCGCCGGCGAGCTCGCCGGCCGGCTCGACCACACGGCGGACGACGTCGCGACCGCCGTCGAGCTGGCCGCGTCCCGCGGCATCGTGCCCGAGCGGGCCCCGGTCGTGGTCTACGACCTGCAGATGGACGGCATCGCCAGCAGCGAGGTGGTGCTGGTCCGGGCCCGCCGAGGCGTGCCGGTTGCAGGAGCCGGGCGCTTCCCCGGGACCGGAGCGGTCGTCGGTGAACCCACCGAGCAGGACACCGTCCGAGCCCTGCTGTTCCTCGTCACGCCGGACGGGGCGGCGACCCAGCACCTGCGGTTGCTGGCGCAGCTGGTCTCGATGGTGGAGGTCCCCGGGTTCGCGCGCGCGTGGGACCGGGCCCGCGACGACCAGGAGCTGCTCGAGACGCTGCTGCGCGACGAGCGGTTCGCCACCTTCGTCGTCGGCGACCCGGGGCCGCCGTCCCGGATGGTGGACAAGCGGCTGCGCGAGGTGGACTTCCCGGGCGACACGCTGGTGGCCATGGTCCGCCGTGGGGACCGCACGATCGTCCCCGACGGGCAGACCCTGCTGCGTGAGGGCGACCGCCTCACCATCATCGGGTCACCGGCCGACGTGGCGCTCCTGCGCCGGGACGACGCTGAGGATGGCGGGTGACGAGCAACGACGAGGTGCTGGTCCGCCAGGCACGGCTGCAGTCCGAGGCCGAGGCGGTGCAGGGTGACCTCGGGCTCGCGGCCCTGCTCGGACGGGTGGGTGAGCCCGTCGTCGTCGGCAGCGCCGGGCTCGGGCTGATGGTGTGGCGCGACCTGGACGTGACGGTGATCTGTGATGACCTCGACGTCGCTGCTGTGGCCGCGATCGGGGCACAGCTCGCCGTCCACGAGCGGGTGTGGCGGGTGGTGTTCAAGGACGACAGCGGCGTCTGGAACACCGATCCCGCCTACCCCGACGGGCTCTACCTCGGGGTGCGGTACCGGTCCACGGCGGGCGACGACTGGAACCTCGACACGTGGTTCGTGGACGAGCCGGACCGCCAACCCGATCTCGCGAACCTGCGCACGATGCCGCCGCGGCTCACCGACGACGCACGCCTGGCGATCCTGCGCATCAAGGGCGACTGGTGCCACCGGCCCGAGTACGGCCGCAGCGTGACCAGCGCGGACATCTACACCGCGGTCCTCGATCACGGTGTCGGCGACCTGGCCGGCTTCGCGAGCTGGGTGGCTGGCCGGGACGAGCACCAGCCGACCACGTGACGGTCTCGGGCCGTCAGCCGGCGGCGCCGCCGAGCTCCTCGAGCTCGAGGATCGGGGCCGCGTGGAGGATGGGACGCAGCGGCGGCCGCGCCTCGCGTCCGGCGAGCTCGGCCTCCTCGCGGGCCGCCCGGGCGTACACCGCGACGGTGGACGACGCGACCGACGACCAGTCGTAGCGATCGTGGATGCGGCGGGTCGCACGGCTCACCAGCCGGTCCGCGAGCGCACGGTCGGTGAGGACCTCGACGAGCCGCTCGGCGAGGTGGTCGGCGTCCTGGGGGGTGAAGCTGAGCCCGTGTCCGCCCGAGACGATCTCGCGCAGCCCGCCGGTGTCACCCGCGACGACGGGGGTGCCGCATGCCATCGCTTCGACCGCGACCAGCCCGAACGGCTCGTAGATCGACGGGGCGACGGCCACGTCGGCGGCCGCGTAGTGCAGCCGCAGCTCGTGGTCCTCCAGGAAGCCGGTGAAGTGCACGTGTCGCCGCAGCCCGAGCTCGCGCACGCGGCGCCGCAGCTCGTCGGAGTAGGTGCCGATCCCGGCGATGAAGAACTTCACCGGCCCCACCGCCGATCGGACCTGCTCGAGGGCCTCGAGGACGGTCTGGACGCCCTTCTCGTACTCGAGGCGTCCCGCGAACAGCACCATGCGGGTGCGCGGTCCGACGAGGGTGCGTCGGAACGCGCTGACCTCGTCGTCCGGCAGGGCGAAGTCGCGGACCGCGACGCCGTTCGGGACGACGTCGACCTTGTCCTCGGGGAGCAGGAAGATGTCCTGGACCTGGTCGCGCATGTACTCCGAGCAGGTGATGACGCGCCGGGCCTCGTAGGTCAGCCACCACTCCACCTGGTGGATCAGCTTGTTCATCGGGCCGGGCAGCCAGCCCTGGTGGCGGCCGTACTCGGTCGCGTGGATGGTGGCCACCAGCGGCAGGTCGAACGCGTCCTTCAGGCCCGCGGCCGCGTACGCGACCAACCAGTCGTGCGCGTGGATCACGTCCACCTCGTGCCGGTGGATCAGCTTGGCCGCCGCGGCCTGCGCGCGGTTGTTGAACGCCAGCACCCAGGGCACGAGGTCGTGGAACGGGATGACCGGCGGCGCCTCGGCCACCCGGACCACGTGGACCCCTTCGAGCCACTCCTCGGCGGGTGCCGGCTGGTCGGGGTGGTCCCGCGTGATGACGTGGACCTCGTGCCCTTGGGCGACGAGGTTGCGGGCGAGCGCAGCGGCGTGACGGCCGAGCCCACCCACCACGCGGGGTGGGTACTCCCAGGACAGCATCAGCACGCGCACGAGGGCGAGCGTGTCAGACCGGGTGACCCAGCTGCAAGACGAGGGTGAGGTCGGTCGGTCCGGGCCGGCGAGGTACGGTGCACGGGTCCGTCCGTGTCCCGTTCCCAGGTGGTCGCCGCGTGCGCGTGCTCATCGTGTCCGAGGTGGCTGCCGAGCGCCTCCGTGCCAGCAGCGCGCTGATGCTCCACGCCGGTGCGGAGGTCGTCGAAGCGGCCTCCGGCGAGGAAGCTCGACGGCGGATCATCGACGGTGACCTCGAGGTCGACGTGCTCGTGGTCGACGGCGACCTCCAGCCCCGCGGTGGCTTCGCGCTGCTGTACGACCTGCGCGAGAAGTTCCAGTTCGACGGCCGCGACCTCCCGCCGTCGATCGTGATGACCGCCCGCGCGCAGGACCGCTTCCTGGTCGACTGGTCCGGTGCCGATCGATCCATCTCCAAGCCCGTCGACCCCTTCGAGCTCGCCGAACTCGTCGGAGAGCTCGCGGCGGACACCGCCCGCGCCTGATCAGCCCGCGCGCCGGACCTGCCGCGAGGTCCCGACCGTGTCAGTCCTCGTGCTCGGTCGAGGCGGTGAGCCCGACGCGGCGTGCCGTCTCGACCACGTCCTCGGGTGCCACACCGAGGTGGCGTGCGATCCGGGCCCTGGTCGCGTAGACGTTGCTGCGCGACGTCCCGAGCTGCTCGGCGATCGCCCGGGCCGACACCCCGTCCGCGAACAGCCCTGCCACGTGCCGCTGACGAGGCGTCAGCGCGTCGGTCGACGGGACCGGCTGAGCCAGGTCGGCCGGTGGCATCGACTCGAGGCCGGCGAAGCGCACCCGGGGACCCGTGGCGGTGCGCCCGGCGTCGAGCTCGGCGAGGCGCGACAGGAAGCCGCGCAGCTGGAGGCGCCGCTCCCGGCGCTGCTCGTCGTTGGGTGGTGTCGCGGCCGTGTGCACGGTCGTCAGCAGCGCGCTGACCTCGAACGGCTTGGTGAGGTAGTGGACGGCACCGGTCAGGTGCGCCCGGATCACGTCCTGTTCGCTGGACAACGCGGTGAGCATGACCACGGGCAGCTCGGCGGTGCTCGGATCCTCGGCCAGCGCTTCGAGCACACCCCACCCGTCCAGGACCGGCATCATGACGTCGAGGACGACGACATCGGGGCGTCGCTCCGCGACGGCGGCCAGCCCGGCCCGGCCGTCGGGTGCGGTGCGGACCCGGTGACCGGCGGCGGCGAGGTTGGCGGCGACGAGCTCGCTCAGTGCCGGCTCGTCGTCGATGACGAGCACGTCCAGAGGCGTCGACGTGCTCGCTGCCTCCACCAGGTTCTCCCCACTGTCGCGGCCGGCGGACGGTAGCCGACCGCTGCGGTTCGAGCCCGACACCCCGGATGGAACGGTCCGCGGGTAGCGTCTTGGTCGCAGCCGTGAACGCCCGCCCCCGAGGAGCCGTCCGTGACCGAGGCCACCCCCGTGCGTTGGCCCGCCGTGATCGACCACCTCCTCGCGGGGCACGATCTGGACGAGGACACCGCCGCCACCGTGCTCGCGACCATCATGCGAGGCGAAGCCGAGGCCACGCACGTCGCCGGCCTGCTCGTCGCGCTGCGGGCCAAGGGCGAGTCGCCGGCTGAGATCGCCGGCTTCGTGCGCGCCATGCTGGATGCGGCCGTGCCGATCGACCTCGCCGGTCCGCTGGTCGACACCTGCGGCACCGGGGGCGACGGGGCGGGCACCTTCAACGTCTCGACCATCGCGGCCCTCGTGGTGGCGGCGGCCGGGGTCCCCGTCGCCAAGCACGGCAACCGTGCCGCGTCGGGTCGGTGCGGCTCGGCCGACCTGCTCGAGGCCTGGGGCGTGGCCATCGAGCTGCCTCCGCCGGCGGTCGCTCGGACCGTCGAGGAGCTCGGGATCGGGTTCCTGTACGCCCGCACCTTCCACCCGGCGATGCGGTTCGTGGCGCCCGTGCGGGCCCAGCTCGGGGTGCGCACGGTCTTCAACGTGCTCGGCCCGCTGTCCAACCCGGCCGGCGCGCAGCACCAGGTGGTCGGTGTCGCGGACGTGCGGCTCGCACCGGTGATGGCCGACGCGCTGGCGGCTCTCGGCAAGCGGCACGCGCTGGTCTTCCGGGGCGACGACGGGCTCGACGAGGTGACCACGACGGGCCCGTCCCAGGTGTGGGAGGTCCGTGACGGTGCGGTGACCGGCTGGCGCCTCGACCCGGCCGACCTCGGCATCGCACGGGCCAGCCTCGCGGACCTGACCGGGGGCGGCATCGAGGAGAACGTGGCGATCGCCGACGCCATCCTCGCAGGCGCCGAGGGACCACCGGCCGACCTCGTGGCCGTCAACGCCGCCGCGGCGCTGTACGCCGGGGACGCCGTCCCCGACCTGGCCGAGGGGTTGGCCCGTGCCCGGAAGGTGCTCGCCGACGGCTCGGCCCTCGACCTCCGGGACCGCTGGGTGGCTCGCTCACGTGAGCTCGCCGCGACCTGAGCGACGGACCTGCCCGCGACATGATCCCACGACCGGCACCTGACCTGACCCTCGGAGGACGCGTGGCGTCGTCGCACCGTATCGACCCGGATGCTCGTCCCTACGCGCCCGAGGGGATCGCGACCAAGCCCGAGGTCGGGTTCGAGGGGTTCGCGGCGCTCGACCTGCGCATCGGTCGTGTCACCGCGGTCGACCCGTTCCCCGAGGCACGCCAGCCGGCGTGGAAGCTGACGGTGGACTTCGGTCCGGTCCTCGGTGAGCTGCGCACGTCGGCCAAGATCACCAGCTACGCCGCCGAGGAGCTGCTCGGCCGCACCGTGGTCGGTGCCGTGAACCTCGGTGCCAAGCGGATCGCCGGGTTCACCAGCCAGTTCCTCGTCCTCGGTGGTCTCGAGCCGGACGGCACCGTGCGCCTCCTCGCCCCCGACGCGGACCTGGCTCCCGGATCGGTGGTCGGGTGACCGACGGCCGACCCCCGGGGGACGACGACCTCGCCGACGCGCTGGACGCGGGACTCGGCGAGCTGTTCGACCTCGACCAGGAGCCGTTCGCCGGCTTCGAGGTGGCGGTCCTCGTCGACCGGCAGGTCTACAGCGCGGCCGACCCGGTGCGCATCACGGTCACGGCCGCCAACCGGGGCAGCACCTTCGTCGAGCACCGCTACCCGGGCTGGCAACGCTACGAGCTCTCGGTGCGCGACGAGCTGCACCGGGTCGTGGCCGACGACCGCATCGAACGACCCGCGAGCGGCCCGGCCCTCGACCGTTTCGCGCCCGGCCAGCTGCTGATCCAGCCGACGTACTGGTCCCAGACCGCCGGTCCGGTCGTGCCCGGCTGGAGCGACGAGCCACCCGGCCCCCGCGTC
The DNA here is from genome assembly GCF_000969705.1 of Nitriliruptor alkaliphilus DSM 45188. GTDB lineage: Bacteria > Actinomycetota > Nitriliruptoria > Nitriliruptorales > Nitriliruptoraceae > Nitriliruptor > Nitriliruptor alkaliphilus. The sequence continues at coordinate 4,163,301 of NZ_KQ033901.1, read as the reverse complement.
CCCCCGGGCCGCTACCGGGTGCGGGTCACCTGGCTCGGTCGCGAGCTCGGCCGGCGCGGCGAGCTCCCGGACGCCTGGAGCTCCTGGTTCGAGCTCGTCTGACGGCCGCGACCACGGTCCGTCTCGAGGCAACGCTGGTGCGTCGCCGGTCAGCCGGAGGCAGCGACCGGTGCCGGGACGCGGCGGGTGACCTTCGCGCCCTCGAGGACCTGTCGGTCGCGGCGCACCTGGCGGTCGACGCGGCGGGCCTCCTCGCGGGTCTCGGCCAGGGCGCGGCCACCGGCGAGCGGTTCGGCCCACCCGCCCGAGGTGGCCACCAGGCGGACCCCGGGCCGGTCGAGCCACGCCAGGACGAGCCGGCGCTCCTCGGCGTCGAACGGGTCCGGTCCGGCGGGCAACGTCGGCGGTGGGAGCGCACCGAGGGCGACCTCGACGAGCGGCGCACCGGTCCATGAGGTCCGTGCCGTCACCTCGAGTCGCCCATGCGCCACGGCCACGACCTCGACCTCGTCGTCCTGCCCGGCGGTGCGATCCCCGCGGACCACCCGCGCCGCCACCAGTCGCTCCACCGAGCCGAGCGCGGCGAGGCGCCGCTGCTCCTCGAGCGTCCGGGCCAGCACGTGGATGCGGCGCCGCAGGTCCGTCGCACGCTCGAAACGCCCGTCCCGTGCCACGGCGAGCATCCGTTCACGCAGAGGACCGAGCAGCAGCCCGGGGTCGTCGAGCGCGGCGTGCAGGCGGTCCACCACGGCGCGGTAGCCCACCGCGTCCTGGCTGCCGTCGCAGGGCGCACCGCACCGGCCGAGCTGCTTGAGCACGCACGCGGGGTGGTCCTGGGCGACGCGCAGCCGCCCGGTGCAGGTGCGCAGGGGGAGGACCTCGTGGATGGCCTCCACCAACGCCTCGGCCGTGCGTCGCGACCCGATGGGGCCGAGCGTGCGGTCGTGTGCCTTCGGTCGAGGTTCGCGCACGATCGACAGGCGTGGGAACGCCTCGCGGGTGACAGCGAGGTGGACCCCGCGCTGGGGGTGGCGCGACCGGCGGTTGTAGCGGGGGGCGTGGGCGTGGATGGCCCGCACCTCGACGACCTCGGCCTCGAGCAAGGTCGGGGTCTGGACCCAGGTCACCTCGGCGGTCTCGCGCACCAGGTCGGCGGTGCGGCGGCGAGGATCCTGGCCGAAGTAGGTGCGCAGCCGCGAGCGCAGGTCGGTCGCCTTGCCGACGTACAGGACCTGCCCCCGCTCGTCGAGGAACCGGTAGACCCCCGCGGCCCGCGGCGCATCGCGGACCAGCCCGACCCGGCGGTAGGCCTGCTCGGAGGTGGACCGGGCCAGGTCCCGCAGGTCCTCGAGGGTCGTCGCCCCGTAGGCGCCAGCACGTTCGATCAGCCCGTGGAGCACGTCGACCGTGGCGCGCGCGTCGGTCAGGGCGCGGTGGTCGGGCACGACCCGGCTGCCGAGGTGCCGGGCGAGGGTGCCGAGTCGGCGGTCCCGGACCTCGTCGCGCACGAGACGCCGAGCGAGCCGGGCGGTGTCGACCACCGTCGGTTCGAACCCGCCGTGGTGGTGCTGCTCGCAGGCGGCGCGCAGGAAGGACAGGTCGAAGCGGGCGTTGTGCGCGACGAAGACCGCGTCGCCGAGGAACCCGAGCACCGACGGCAGGACCGCCTCGATCGGTGGCGCGTGCGCGACCATCGCGTCGGTGATGCCCGTGACGGCGCTGACCGCGGAGGGGATCGCTCGCCCGGGGTGCACCAGGGTCTGGAGCTCACCGAGCACCTCGCCGCCCCGGACCTTGACCGCGCCGACCTCCGTGATGCGGTCCCGACCCGGGGTCAGGCCGGTGGTCTCGAGGTCGAGCACCACGAACGTGACGTCGATGAGGGCGGTGCCGAGCTGATCGAAGCTCTGCTGGCGCGCATGGGTGACCGCCACCGCCGGCTCCTCCTGTCGGACGCATCGAACGTTCGTTCGTACGAACATGCGTTCTACCAGGCGGGTGTGACGGGGCGGTCACCCGCGTGCGCGGGGAGGTGTGGCGGTGCGGGCGGCGGTCAGGCCGCGTCGCGCCGGCGGGCCCGGACCAGCCGTTTGCGGTCCTGCTCGCGGAGGCCCCCCCAGACGCCGTACTGCTCGCGGTTGGCGACGGCGTGCTCGAGGCACTCCTGGCGCACGGGGCAGGTCTCGCAGACGGCGATGGCCTCCCGCTGGGCGGCCTCGTCGATGGCGAAGAACACCTCCACGTCGATCTCGCGGCAGGCGGCATCAGCGCGCCAATCCGCGAGGGCGTCGAGGGCGAGCGGGAACGAGCGTGCGGGTGCCGACACGAGGACCTCCGTGCTGCGGTGGTGCATCGGGAGCGAGGGAGCAGGTGCTGCGCCTGCCACGAGGACGGCGCGGTGGTGGTGGCCGCGCAGCGTCGAGGTCGAGGGCGTTCGGTGACACCGGCCGTCCGGACAGGGTCGCCACCATCTTCCGGCCACTTGGACGTCCGGGTGCGCCCGGCTGGCCGCCGCACGGCGCCGACACGACCAGGAACGGTTCGCGTACTAGCGTTCCGCCTCCGGCCCGCCCGACGAGGACCTCTCACGTGCCCCACGACGACCCCCGTGCCACCGCCCGACGCGATCGCCGCGAGGACCTCCTCGCCGCCGCTGCGCGTCGGTTCGTGGCCGTCGGCATCCGCAAGACCACCATGGAGGACATCGCGCGCGAGGCGCGGGCCGGCAAGGCCACCCTCTACCGGCACTTCGCCAACAAGGACGCCGTCATCGACGCGCTCCTCGAACGCGAGGCCGCGCGCTTCGAGCGCCTGCTGCGCAGCGCGGCGGACGCCGAGGAGGGCGCCGCCGACCGCATCGAGGCCGCCTTCGTCGTCGGCGTGCGCTTCTTCGTCGACCACCCCGTGATGACCAAGGGCCGCGACGAGGAGCCCGGCATCCTGCTGCCGCGCATCACCACCAACGCCGGCCCCGTCGTCCGCCGCGGCCTGGAGCTGTTCACCGACCTGATCAGCGTCGGTGTCGAACGAGGTGAGTTGCGCCAGGTCGACCCGCCGGCCGCCGCCGAGGTCATCGTCCGGCTCATCCTCAGCTACTTCAGCTTCCCGCCCATGCACGTCGCCGTCGACGACCCGGCCGAGGCACGCGCGTTCGCCCACGGACTGATCGCCGGCGGTCTGCGCGCGCCCGCACGTGTCTGACCGCCCACCCCGGCCCCGACCGCTGCCCCCTCAGATGCGCTGACAGCTCGGGCAGTGGGTCGTGCCGCGCTGGGCGACCACGCTGCGTCGCATCGGGGTGCCGCAGCGGTTGCAGGGCAGGTCACCCTGGCCGTAGGCGTCGAGGAAGTCGGCGTTGCGGCCGCTCTCGCCGTTGACCATCTGGTAGTCGCGGAACGTGGTCCCCTCGCGCTCGATCGACTCGGCCAGCACCTCGCGGATCGCCGCGTGCAGCGCCAAGGCCCGCGCCCGTCCGACACGGCGCGATGCCGGGTGGATGCGCGCCCGCCACAGCGCCTCGTCGGCGTAGATGTTGCCCACGCCTGCGACCAGGCGTTGCCCGAGCAACGCCGCCTTGACCGTCGCGCCGGTCCGAGCCAGGGACGCCGCGAACACCTCCGGGTCGAAGTCGTCCGACAGGGGCTCGGGACCGAGGATGGCCAGCGTCGGGACCCGGCCGGCGTAGTCACCCGCCGGGACCACCGACACCCGACCGAAGCGCCGCGGATCGCGGAAGCGCAGCTCACGACCGTCATCGAGGGTGAACCTGGCGCGCACGTGCTCCGCGGCGTCGTCGGCCGGCGTCCGCGCCGGATCCGCCGCCGCGAACCGGAACGACCCGGTCATGCCGAGATGGAGCACGAGCTCGTACTCGGGGTCGCCCTCGATCCCTGTGGGATCTCGGTCTCCCACGCCGTGCGTGCTCCTCGATCCCTGGGGGATCTCGTCCGCGCCACCGGCGGCTCCCACGCCGTGCGTGCTCCTCAGACCCTCGGGGATCTCGTCCGCGCCACCGGCGGCTCCCACGCCGTGCGTGCTCCTCAGACCCTCGGGGATCTCGTCCGCGCCACCCGCGAGCTCGGCGGCGTCGACGGCGAGGGGGCAGAGGAGGAACTTGCCGCGGCGGGTGACGGCCTCGATCCGGCAGCCCTCGAGCAGACCGACGTCGCTGAACCGTTGCTGTGGGTGCGGGTCCCACCACACCGCCACCACCCGCCGGCCGGTCAGCTCGGGAGCCAGCTGCCGGCGGACCGACTCGACCTCGGGCAGCTCGGGCACGTGCCACCTCCCCTCGTGACCGGACGGTACCGGTGGTCCCCGGTGCGGCCGTTAGGCTCGTGCTTCCGCCGACGCGTGAGGACCGCTGTGGCCGAGGAACGGGACCGGCGCGGGGACGGTCGTCCCGAGCAGTCCCGTCCGCGCGACCGGACCGGGCGCCCGCTGCCCCACGGCACCACGGGCGTCCCGCTCACCGAGGAGCACGAGCCGGCCACCGTCGAGGAGGCACTGCTGCTCGGTGTGGCCCTGTGGAACGACGAGCGGCTCTTCGAGGCGCACGAGTGCCTCGAGCACGTCTGGCACGCCGCGCCCGACGCCGACCGGGACCTGTGGCAGGGCGTGATCCAGGTCGCCGTCGCGGGCGTCCACCTGCAGCGCGACAACCTCGAGGGTGCGGTGGCCACCTTCGGCAAGGCCCGTCGGCGGCTGCGTCGCTACCCCGACGTCCACCGCGGTATCGACGTCGAACAGCTCGTGGTGTTCTGCGAGGGGGCGGCTGCCGCCCTCGAGGACGCCGGCGCCGTCATCGAGGTCGGCTTCCCCGAGTTCCCCGCCATGGACGACGGTCCCTGGTTCACCCCCGACCCGGCGTTGCTCGAGCCGCCCGGGACCCCCACCCCCGTGCCGGACGGCCCTGCTTGGCGTCGTCGCCCCCGCGGCACACCCACCGATCCCCCCGAGGCTGGCTCCCGATGACCGACGACACGACCGCCGAGCCCACGCTCGATCCCACCGACCTGGCACGTGGCCTCGAGCCGGGGTCGCGGTTCCGCTGCGATCAGTGCGGGAACGTGACGCGCTTCGACGTCGAGGCGACCGAGCACACGCGGCGCTACCTGCACTTCGACCTGGGCGGTGCCTCCAGCGTCGACGAGGAGGAGGTGCTGGCGCGTGACATCGTCTCGGTCACCTGCCGCTGGTGCGGCCGGGACGACGCGATCCGCGTCGAGGCCGCCCCCGCGGCCGGGGTCGACACGGCACCGCCCTCGTGACCTCCGGCACCGGTGCCGGAGGTGGGCCGCCGCGGCCCGCCCCCGCTCCGGTGCCGACGGTGACCGCGCTCTCGTCGCTGCCGAGCGACGCATCGGCGTGGCTCCTCCCACGCGTCCGTGCGGCGCTCCACGCCCTCGATGACGACGAGGTGACCCCCGTCATCCGCCGGCTGCGGGCGGCGCCGACGAGCCGGCTCGCCGGTGGGCGGGTCCGGCGCGAGCTGGACGAGCTGCTCGCCGAGGGTGGGCCACCCTGGCGGGCGCTGGTCGACCGCATCCGGGCCGAGGACACCGTCCCGGACGCCGTGGCCCGGCTCCTGGCCGGCCCCGCCGACGAGGCAACCTCCACGCGCGACCCGCAGGCTGCCCCCGACCGAGGAGGCAGACAGGACCGCTCCGGTGGGCACGACCCGTCCAGCGGTCAGGACCCGGCCGCGGCGGCGCGTGAACGTGCAGAGGCCCGCGCACGCGATCGGCTCCGCGAGGTCCGCGCCGAGCGCGACGAGCTGCGACGTCAGCTCACCGGCGCGGCCGCGCGAGCAGCCGCGTCGGAGCGGGACGCCGCGCGGACGGACGCGGAGCTCGCCGCGGCGCACGATCGGATCGCCGAGCTGGAGCGAGCGCTGGCGTCCGCGGGGGAGGAGCGCGACCGGGCCGTCGATCGTGAACGCCGCCGCCGCGACGGTGAGATCGCACGCCTCGAGGCCGCGGTCACCGACCTGCGGCGCGCCGAGGAGGAACGGGCGCAGGACCGTCGCAGGCAGGCGGAACGCGCCCGCGTGGCCCGGGACGAGGCCAGCCGCCAGATCGCCGGGCACCGCAGCGCTCCGGTCGAGCCGGGGCCGTCCCGCCTCGTCCCGGGCCGACCGAGCCGGCTGCCGCCCGACGTGCACCGGGGCACCACCGAGGAGGCGGCGCTGCTGCTCCACGCCGGCCGGCTCGTCCTGGTCGACGGCTACAACGTGACCAAGCAGCACCAGGGCGATCTCGACCTCGAGGGGCAGCGAGCCTGGCTGGTGCGGATCCTCGCGGCGCTGGCGGCTCGCCGGCGGGTGCGCCCCACCGCCGTCTTCGACGGCCAGCAGGCGGGCGGCTCACGACCGGCGATGGGCGGACGGGAGGTGGGGGTGGTCTTCACGCCCGCCGGTGTCACGGCGGACGACGAGCTGGTGCTCGCCGTCGAGGCCACCGACGAGCCCGTCGTCGTGGTGACCGACGACCGCGAGCTCGCCGGTCGCGTGGCGGCCTCCGGCGCCGACGTGATCGGGACGCGCGCCTTCCTCGGTGTCGCGCGCTGAACCGGACGATCCCGGGTGCGGGTCGTGACGGTCCGTCCGGCCGGGCGTTGCTAGCGTGAGCTCGGGCTCGGCGGGGAGCACGTCGGCCCGGCCAGCGTGGCCCGCGCCGCCCGCTTCTCCGGTAGGGACCCGCCCGTGATCGAGCTGCACCTGATCGGTTACACCGAGGACGCCGAGCACCTCGTCCTCGACCTCGAGGTGGAGGGCGAGGGTCGCTACACCGTGCGGATCGATCCGGATCTGCTCGCGACGGTCGCCCAGCTGCGCGAGGTCCGCGTCGCACGTGGCGCTCCGGTCGACCGACGCCCCGATCCCGAGCCCGCGCCGACGAACACCAACGGCCAGCACCCGGCTCTGCCGCCGGAGGCTGAGGACGCGGTCGAGGAGGCGCTCGAGGACGCGGTCGAGGAGGCGGATCCGGCGTCCCTGCCGGCCCCGCTCCCGCCGCCACGGCCGCGACGTGCTCGTGTCCCCGCCCCCCGGGTCCGACGAACGCCGGAGCCTGAGGAGCCGCCGGCGCCGGCGACCGAGGAGCCACCCACGCCGGAGCGGGACGAGCACCGCCCGGCCGCCCTCGCCGTACCGCACGCCAAGCTGTCGCCGGCCGAGATCCAGACGCAGCTGCGGGCCGGTCGGTCCGTGCGGGCGGTCGCGGCCGAGGCGGGGACCGACCTCGCCTGGATCGAGCGCTGGCTGCCGCCGATCCTGGCCGAGCGCGAGCGGGTGCTCGACGAGGCGCGCCGCCGACGGCTGGACGTCCCGAGGGCACGCCCGCTCGGATCGAGCGTCGCTCGTGCGCTGGCCGACCGAGGGGTGCCCGCCGACCGGACGACGTGGTCGGCCACGCGCCGCGCGGACGGTCGCTGGCGCGTGAGCGTGCGCTTCGAGGACCGAGGTCGTCCGCGGAACGCGACCTGGCTGATGGACCCCGGCGGCGAGCGGGTCCAGGCCGCCTCGCCGCTCGCCGAGGAGCTGGCGGGGCCGGGCGGTGGCCCGGCGCGGCGCAGGTGACGCGGCCGACGGACCCACCGGCGACGACCCCCTCGGATCCGCCGCCGACGTCGCACGCAGGGGGCGAGGCACCCGTACCCGCCGAACCGCACGCGACGGTGTGGGCGGTGCTCGCCGCGTCGTTGGCCGTGCTCGGGGTCGTGGTGAGCGTGTGGCGGCCGGTCGCGCCGGGACTCCCGGCCTCGCTGCCGCCGCAGGCGACGTTCGACGCCGAACTGCTGGCCACCATCGCCGCCTACCGGGGTCCCCGCCTGGTGCTGGTGCCCTTGGTGACCGTGCTGTCGGTCGCGGTCCCGGTGGCGGTCGCGTGCTGGCCACGGGCGCAGGCGGTCGTGGCTCGTTGGACCGGGGATCGGGTCCGGGCCTCGTGGCGCGCCGGGGCGGTCGCCGTCGGGGTCGCCGCGCTGACCTGGGTGGTCTCCCTGCCCATCCTCGTGTGGCTCGGGGTCGTGCACGAGGGGCGGTGGGGGTTTCGGACCGCGACCCCGCTCGGGTGGTTGCGCGACCAGGTGCTGGTGGCCGGGGGCCGGTGGCTCGCGATCGGTCTCGGCGTGGTGGTCCTGCTCGCTGCCCGCCGCCGTTGGCCGCGGACCTGGCCCTACCGGCTGACGGCGGTGGCGACGCTGGCTGCGGGTGTGCTGGTGGTGGTGCACCCGGTGCTCCTGCAGCCGCTACTGCTGACGACGACGCCGCTACCGCCCGGTGAGACGCGGGACGCCGTCGAGGAGGTGCTCGCCGGGTCGAGCGCGGCCGACCTGCCCGTGGTGGTGGGCGACGCCAGCCGCCGGACCACCCGCGTCAACGCGCTCATCACCGGTCTCGGCCCGACCGAGCAGGTGGTGCTCTACGACACGCTGCTGGAGCTGCCCGCACCGCAGGTGGCCGCCGTCCTCGCGCACGAGCTGGCGCACCAGGAGCACGCTGACGTGGCCCGGGGGACGCTGCTGACCGCGACGGCCGCCCTGGCCGGCCTGCTGGTGCTGCGTCGTGTCCTCGACGCGCCGAGCGTGCAGCGACGGACCGCTGCGCGCGGTCCCGGGGATCCGAGGCTGGTCCTGGTGGTCGTCGCGGCCGCTGCGGTCCTCGAGCTGGTCGGCACGCCCATCGGGGGCGCCGTGTCGCGCCGCGTCGAAGCTGCCGCGGACCACCGCGCCTTCGAGCTCGGGGCCGACCCCGCGGAGGTGGTGCGCAACGTCCGAACCTTCGTGGTCCGTGACCTCGCAGCGCCCGACCCCGCGCCGCCCGTGCGGCTGCTCTACGGCACCCACCCCTCCCCGAGCGAGCGGATCCGGGCGGCGGTCCTGGCGGCCGAGCGTGCCGGCGACGACCTGCCCTCGCTGGAGGACCTGGTCGCCGAGGAGCGCACGATCCGTCATCCGCGTGCTGGTGCTGCACCGGAGGGGGCACACCCGTGAGGGCGGTGTGGGTGACCAACGACCTGCCCCCCCGCACGGGTGGCATCCAGCAGTTCGTGGGCAACCTGCTCGACCGGGTGCACCCGACCAGCACGGTCGTGGTCGGCCCCGCCGGTGAGGATGCGGCGGAGGTCGCCGCGCACGATGCCCGTCAGCCCTACCGGACGGTCCGGGCACCCGGCGCCGTGCTGCCGACGCCCGCTGTCCGGCGTCTCGTGACCGAGATCGCTCGAGAGCACCGGCCGGACGTGCTGGTCCTCGGCGCCTCGTGGCCGCTCGGTGAGTTGGCACCGCGGCTCGGCCGTGAGCTGCACGTCCCGGTGGTGGCGCTGTCGCACGGTCTGGAGGCGGGGCTCGCCACCATCCGGCTCGGTCGTCTCGTGCGGCGGGCGACCCGCGGCCTGGCGGCGTTGACCACCATCTCCGACTGGTGCGAGGAGCGTCTGGCGCCGCACGTCCGGGCCGACCGGATCGTCCGGGTGCCTCCCGGTGTCGACGTGGACCGGTTCCACCCCGGCGTCGACGGCCGGGCGCTGCGGCGGTCCTGGGGCGTCCCGGACGACGCCACGCTGGTGGGCTGCGTGTCGCGGCTGGTGCCGCGCAAGGGCCAGGACGTCCTGCTGGAGGTGTGGCCCGAGGTCCGCCGACGGCACCCGGACGCCTACCTGGCCCTCGTGGGGGAGGGGCCGATCGGCGACGACCTCGCGCGCGGTGCGGCGGCCCTCGGACCGGACACGGGGGTCGTGCTCCCCGGCCGGGTCGCCTGGGACGACCTGCCCGCCGCGCACGCGGCCGCGGACGTGTTCGCCATGCCCTGCCGGACCCGGCTGCTCGGCACGGACGTCGAGGGGCTCGGCATCGTCTACCTCGAGGCGCAGGCCGTCGGGCGTCCGGCCGTCGCCGGACGGTCGGGCGGAGCTCCCGAGGCCGTGCGCGACGAGGTGACCGGCAGCGTCGTCGACGGGCGGGACCGTGGCGCCGTGGTGGGGGCCCTCGATCGTTGGCTCACCGATCCCGCCGGTCGGCGTGCGGCCGGTGCCGCCGGACGCAGCTGGGTCGAGCAGGCCTGGACCTGGGAGGTCATCGCCGACCGCTTCGCCGGCCTGCTCGACGAGGTGGTCACGGACGCGCGACGGAGCGGGGCCGGCTCCTAGTCCTGCCCGGCCGCGGCGATCGACCTGCGTGGCCCGATCGTCACCGCCACCGGCAGGTGGTCGGACGCGGTGGTCCGCACGATCACGGGATCGGATGCGACGAGGTCGGAGGTGATCAGCACGTGGTCGAGGCGCAGGGTGGGGTCGTCGGCTGGCCACGTGGGCTCGTCGCCGGGCACGGCGTCGTCGAGGAAGGCGAGCGGTTCCAGCTCCGGGGCGTCCAACGGGGCGTTGAGGTCGCCGAGGACGGCCACGGCCAGGCCGCGGCTGCGGAGGCGTGACACCTCCGCGGCGACCGCCCGGGCCTGGGCGAGTCGGACCGCCGGTTCGGCCTCCACGTGGTGCAGGTGGGTGCCGACGATCGCCAGCGATCTGCCTTCGCCGAGGTCGACCACGGCGCTGACCTGGGATCGCGTCATCGCGGCGCCACCCCGCGGCAGGGCGCTGACGGTCACGTCGCTGATCGGCAGCCGGCTGAGGATGGCGTTGCCCCACACGTCGTCCGCGGCGGGCGCGAACGTCGCGTGCATGCCGGTCCGGTCGGTGAGCAGCCGCAGCAGGTCGTGGCCACCCTCGAGCAACCACCCCCGGTCCACCTCGTTGAGCACGACCACGTCGGCGCCGCTGGCGAGCAGGACGTCGGCCAGGGCATCGGGGTCGAACCGCCCGTCGACGTCGTAGCCGGCGTGCACGTTGTAGACCGCGACCCGGACGGGACCACCCGCCCTCGGCGACTGGCCGGGTTCCTGGGTCGCCGGGACGAGGAGGGCGGCCAGCCCGCCGACGACCACGAGGGCCGTCGCCGCCAACACCAGGGCGCCCTGCGGGACGTCGCGCACCCGGCGCGTGCGCTTGTCGTCCCGGGCGGCGGCGACGGACAGCCCGGCGAGCAGGACGGCGCCGGCCAGCAGCACGGCGCCGTTGGCGAACGGGAAGGCCAGCTCGTAGGCCGCGTAGTAGCCGAAGCCGAGCGCGAGCAGCAGGAGCAGCGAACCCGCGGCGGCCGCGGCACGTCGACGAGGTCCGGAGTCACCTGGACTGGTCTGGGTCCCGAGCACGAAGCCGATGGCCACGAGCAGCCCGAGCTGGGCGACGGCGGAGGAGGCGCCCACCGGCCGGATGGCACCGATGGTGGTCGCCACGACGAGCACGGCGCCGATGGTGCCGCTCACGCCCGCACCGACCGCGGGTGCCAGCGAGGCGGCCACGAGCGCGAGCGCGGTCGCGACGGCGAGCGCCAGCACCGCGGCCCGCGGTCCGATCCCCCCGGCCAACTCCAGGCGGGCGGGCGATGCCACCAGGACACCGGTCAGGACGATGGCGGGTCCGACGGCCAGCCACGGCCAGGCGGGGCCGCGGGTCCAGACCGGTGAGAAGTCACCGGCAGCGTCGAGCGGGCTCGGCCACCACAGCGGTACCCGCTCGGCCCGCTCGGCGACGACGATGGCGAACGCCGCGAGCCCGACCACGGCCACCGTTGCGCCGACCCCGCCGCGCCACACCAGGTCGAGCGTCCCGAGCGCCGCGTGCAGCACCGCTTCGAGGCCGAGGCCGAGCACGATCCCGACCCGGGCGAGGTGGCCGCTCGGACTCCCCGACGCGAGGGCGATGACCGCCGTCGCACCCCCGACGAGCGCCACGCTCGCGGTGCCGAGCTGAGGCCACCCGCCGTCGGTGAGCTGCAACGCCACCCGGGCGAGCGCCAGGACCACGACGCCGAGGCGCCAGAACACCTTCGCGCCGAGGCGCCGGACCAGGAAGACCACCGGCACCGGGAGGAGGAACCAGACGAGAGCGAACAGCCCCATCTGGACCGCGGGGGTGGTCCCGGCATCGCCGTAGACGTGGACCACCGACGGCAGCCACGCCCGGAGGACGCCGAGCAGGAGCACCGTCACGGTGGCGGCCGAGGCCACGAGCCACCCGCGGGTGGCCCAGCGCGACCCTTCGCCGGACGGTTCGATCGATGCGGCCTGCACCGACACGTCGGTCCCCGTTCGGCCGCCGGCGGACCCGGCGGCAGCGCCTTGGCCCCCGCCGGACGGACGGTGGCCGCGCGGATGGTAGGCGGCCGCGTCGCGCGTGGTGGTACCGGGTCGGCCGGCTACGTTCCACGGGCCGGCACACCGGCGTGGGGAGGCACTGCCCGGCCGGAACCGGCCGGGCGCAGACAGGCGGGACCGGAGGAGCGCACCGTGGTGGACGCTGTCGTCAGCATCGAGGGGGCCGAGCCGTGGTCCGCCTCCGGAGCGGGCGAGCGCGCCCGGACCGGGGTGGTCGTGCTGCACGGGTTCACGGGCAACCCGAACTCGACGCGGCCGCTCGGCCAGCGCCTCGCTGCGGAGGGCTACCGGGTCGAGGTGCCGCGCCTCCCCGGTCACGGCACCGACGTTCGGGACCTCGGCCGGACCCGCTACACCGACTGGGTCGACGCTGCCGAGTCGGTCGTCGAACAGGTCGCGGCCACCACCGACCACCTCGTCCTGGTCGGCCTGTCGCTCGGCGGGACGCTGACGCTCGACATCACCAGCCGCAGGACCGACCTGGTCGACGGCGCGGTGGTGATCAACCCGCAGATCCTCAACCCCGTGCAGCTGCTCGCCAAGCTGGCACCGGTGCTGCAGTTCGTCGCCCCGTACGTGCCGCGGGACCTCGCCGGGCTGCCGTCCGACGACATCGCACGCCCGACCGCGGACGAGCGCGCGTACGGCAAGGTGTCGGCCAAGGCAGCGCAGTCCATCATGCGTGAGCTGCCCCGCGTCCGACGCCAGCTCCCGCAGCTGACCCAGCCGCTGCTGGTGGCGTACTCCCCACAGGACCACTCCGTGCCGTGCGGCAACGCCCAGGCGTTGCGGGAGCTGATCGGACGCGCCGACGCACCGATCACCGAGCTGGTCCTGCCGCGCTCGTACCACGTGGCGACGCTGGACTACGACGCGCCGTTGCTCGAGGCCGAGACCGTCCGCTTCGTGGGCGAGATCGCGGCGACGTCGGCATCGCCCGCGTCGTGAGCTCGGTTGTCGCCCTCCACATCGACGACGACGGGTTCGTGCGTGCTCCCGCGCCGCTGGTCTACCGCCGGCTGACCCACGTCCTCGCGTGGCCAGAGTGGTGGCCCGGCATCCAGGTCGTCGAGCGTCCACGGGAGCGGGCGCCGGGTGCCGCGGCCGACACTGCACCTGACGAGGTGGTCGGGCTCGAGCTGGCGGGCGCCCCGGGGCGCCGGGTTCGGCTGACCGGCCGGCTGCACGCCTGGCGTCTCGACGCCGGGTTCGCGCTGGACCTGCGGGGTGACATCGAGGGCCGCGCGGAGTTCTGGCTCGAACCGGGATGGGGCGGCACCGTCGTGCACCACCTGGTCATCGCCTCGACCCGCCACCCTCGGCCGATGGCGGTCCACGCGGACTACCGCCGAGCGCTGCGCAGGGGGCTCTGGGCGCTCAAGGACCTCCTCGAGCTCGAGGTCCGGACCGGCGCGGGCCTCCTGCCGTGAGGTGCCCCGCCTGCGGCGCCCGCAACAGCGACGAGGCCGCGTGGTGCACCCAGTGCTACGCCGCGTTGCTGGGGTCCGGACCGGCGGAGCCACCCACTGCGGCACCCGGCCCGGTGGCACCGCCACCTGCCGCAGCGCCGCCACCGGGGACGCCCGGGCCGACCGGCTCGTCCCGGCCGGATGCCTCCACCCGGGACGTGCGCACGGTCGACGGGGAGGTGGAGTGGCGTTGCGGGACCTGCGACGGGTGGACCCACCTCGATCGGGCGACCTGCGCCACCTGCGGTGCACCACGCCGCGGGTTCGGCGAGCTGCCACCCCCGCCGTCCTTCGGGCCCGACGCGCGCAGCCGACTGGTGGCGGCCAGCGTCCTGTTGCCGGGCCTCGGCCACCTGGTGGCACGTCGGTTCGGGACCGGTCTGGCTCGACTGCTGCTCGCGGCCAGCTGGGCCATCGCCGCCCTGGTGGTGTTCCTCGGGGCCGGTGGCGGCCCCGGCCGGTTGCCCGCCGTCCCGCTCCTGCTCGGCACCCTCGTGGTGTGGGCCGGCTCCGTGGCCGACGTGGCGGCCATGATCGACGGCCGCCCCGAGCTGCTGCGGCCCCGGGTCCTGGCGTGGCTCACAGGGGGCGTCCTGCTCTCGCTGGTGCTGACCTCGGCGCTGGTTGCCGGTCGCGCGGCTCCGTGACGGACGTGCGGGTCCGTGACGGCCGTGCGGTCCGTGACGGCCGTGCCCGGTCCACCAGCGGGCCCGGGAGCGGGGTCGGCTAGCATCCGACGGTCCGGGTGCCCGGCGCCCGCCCGCCGTCTCCAGGAGCCCGACGCTGTCCCGCACCCCCACGCGCGTCCTCCTCTTCACCGGCAAGGGTGGGGTCGGGAAGACCTCCGTCGCCGCCGCGACGGCGGTGCGTGCAGCCGCTCGCGGCGCACGCGTGCTCGTCACGTCGACCGATCCGGCGCACTCGCTGGCCGATGCGCTCGACCGGCCGCTCGGGGACGCGGCGACGAGCATCGAGCTGGCCACGGGTGGGGCGCTGGCAGCGCAGCAGATCGACGCCCAGCAGCGCCTCGAGCGCCACTGGCGCGAGGTCCGCGACTACCTGGTGACCTTGCTGTCGTGGGGCGGGGTTGGCGAGGTCCAGGCCGAGGAACTGGTCCTGCTGCCCGGCCTCGACGAGCTGTTCGCCCTGATCGACCTGCGCGCCCAGGTCCGCTCGGGACGCTACGACCTCGTCGTGGTCGACTGCGCACCGACGGCCGAGACGCTCCGGCTCCTCAGCCTGCCGGACGCGCTGCGCTGGTACGTGGACCGCGTGCTCGGCCCGGGGCGACGCATCGCCCGGGCGATGCGTCCCCTGTCGCGTGCCCGGGGGGCTGCGGGCCTGCCGGTGCCCGAGGACGACGTCTTCGGGGCGGTGGACCGGGTCCACGCCGACCTCGCCGCCGTCCACGAGCTGCTGCAGGATCCGGCGCGGTCCTCGGTGCGCCTCGTGGTCAACGCCGAACGTCTCGTCGTCGCCGAGACGCAGCGCACCGCGACGGCGCTGTCGCTGTTCGGGTACGGCATCGACGCCGTGGTGGTCAACCGCCTCCTGCCCGACGCGATCACCGATCCGTACCTCGCGCGGTGGAAGCAGCGGCAGGCGGGCCACCTCGCGACGGTCCGTGCTGCCTTCGAGCCCACGCCGGTGCTGACCTCGCCGCTGTTCGACGACGAGCTCGACGGGGTGCAGGGGCTGGCGCGGCTCGGCGACGCGGTCTACGGCGACCTGGACGAGACCGCGGTCCTCGACGACAGCCGGCCGGTGACCATCGTGACCGACGGTGACGACCAGATCCTGCGGCTGTCGCTGCCGTTCACGGCCAAGGACGACGTCGACCTCCACCGACGCGGTCCCGACCTGCACCTCGCGGTCGCCGGGGTGCGGCGCACCGTGTCCCTCCCCGCGGCCCTGCAGCGTCGCGAGGTCGGGGGCGCGCGCTTCGTCGACGGTCACCTCGAGGTGCGGTTCGTCACGGTCGCCGATCCCGTCCCGAGCCCGGTGGCCTCGCCGTGAGCGCGACCGACCGGCCGTGGTGGGCCACCGACGACGACGCTGCCGGCCTCGACCCGGACCGCGACGTCGACCCGCTCGAGGCGCACCGTGCGGCGCGCCGCGGCGAACCGGTCGCCGAGGCTGGGGGACCGCGCTCCGCGGCCGGTCACACGCAGGCCGACGACGACACCGAGCCTGCCGCGTCCCGTCAGGCGCCGACCGACGACGGCAGCTGGTGGATCCCCGCGACCGAGGCGCTGACCCGGCTCGCACGGGACCTGGCGTCCTCGGCGACGGCCTCGCCCCCGCGCGGCCTGCTCGACGAGGAGCAGCTGGACGTCGACACCGACGAGCCCGCGGGGTCGGCCTCGGAGGGGCCCGCGGCCGGCCGCCCGGGTGGGGGCGGAGACGGCGGTGGAGGACACCGCATCGACGCGTGCGGGGTGTGCCCCATCTGCGTCGGGCTGCGTGCTCTCGGCGAGGCCCGACCGGATCTGGTGGGACACCTCACCGAGGCCGCGCGCCAGCTCGCGCTCGCCGTGCGGACGGTGGTGGACGCCGCCGCGCCGGACGACCAACCTGGCGACGCGACACCCACGGGGCCACGGCGCAGCGGGGGGCGGGATCGTCGTGCGGATGATCTGCACCGCATCGACCTGGACGACTGATGCCGGGACTCGCCCCTGCAGGACCCGCCGTGCACCGCCGCCGTGACCACCGCTCACCCCCGAACGACGAGGAACGCCCCATGACCGTGGCTGCGCTCGGGGTCGACGTCGGCGGGACGAAGCTGGTGGCCGCCACCCTGACGGCCGGGGGGCAGGTCATCGAACGCCGGCGTCTCGAGACGCCGGCACGCGACGCTGATCAGCTGGTGGCGACCCTCCGAGCGCTGATCGACGAGCTCGGCGGGGACGGTCTGCCGGTCGGCATCGGCGTGGCCGGCCTGATCGATCCGGCCGGACGGGTCCGCTACGGCCCCAACATCGGCGTGCGCGACCTGCCGCTGGCCGACCTGCTGCGGGACGTCGCCGGTGGTGAGGTGACCCTCGTCAACGACGCCAACGCGGCGGCCCTCGGTGAGCAACGAGCCGGGGCGGGACGGGGGCGCGATGCCGTGCTGCTGTTCACCCTCGGTACCGGCGTCGGCGGCGGCATCGTCCTCGGTGGTCAGCTCCAGGAGGGCGCGCACGGCTTCGGTGGCGAGGTCGGCCACCTCATCGTCGAGGACGGGGGCCGCCCCTGCCCCTGCGGGAACCGGGGCTGCATCGAGGCGTACGCCTCAGGTACGGCGATCGGCCTGGCGGCCCGCGACCGGCTGGTGGACCAGGAGGTCACCACGGCCCTGCGCGACGACACCGAGCTGACCGGGCGGTCGGTGACCGACGCGGCCATCGCCGGTGATGCGCTCGCCCAGAGCGTCCTGGTCGACGTGGGGCGGTGGCTCGGTGTCGCGGCGGCCGGGCTGGTCAACGTGCTCGACCCGGAGGTCATCCTCCTCGGTGGCGGCGCGGCCCGCAGCACGGCGCCGTGGATCGTCCCGGCCGCCAGGGCGGCGCTGGCGGAGCGCGTGCTCGGGGCTCAGATGCGACCGCTGCCCGCGATCGAACTCACCGAGCTCGGTGACGACGCCGGCATGATCGGCGCGGGCCTCCTGGCGCTGTCCCGTGCGCACCAGCCCGTGGGGGGCGGCAGGTGAGCTTCCCCCGCCAGCACGCACGCACCCGCCGGTTCAGCCTCGGCGTCCCACGGAGCGCGACCGTCGCACCGGATGGCGAGCGCGTCCTGTTCCTGCGCAGCGCCGGCGGTGAGGATCCCGTCACCTCGTTGTGGCAGCTCGACCTCGCGTCGCGGACCGAACGCTGCGTGCTGGACGCCGGCGACCTCGATGCCGACGACCGCGACCTCCCGCCCGAGGAGCGTGCCCGCCGCGAACGGGCGCGCGAGCTCGCCGGCGGGATCACCGCCTACGCCACCGACCGCGACGTCCAGCTGGTGGCCACCAGCGTGGGCGGTCGGCTGCACACCGTCGATCTTCCCACCGGCGCGGTGGTCGCCCACCCGACGGCTGGTCCGGTCTTCGATCCGCGTCCGTCGCGCGACGGGCGGCGCATCACCTACGTGTCCGACGACGCGCTGCACCTCGTCGACCTCGTCGCCGGGCCGGGCAGCCCCGGGGTGACCCGCCCGCTGGTGGTCGAGGACGGTGCGGCGTGGGGCCGGGCCGAGTTCATCGCCGCCGAGGAGATGGGGCGGGGGCGTGGTCACTGGTGGGGTCCGGACGGCACCCGCATCGCCGTCTGCCGCGTCGACGAGTCCGACGTCGCCCGCTGGCACCTCGGTGACCCGGGTTCCCCGGCCGCGACGCCGCCGACGATCCGCTACCCGGCGGCCGGCACCACCAACGCCGATGTGCGCTTGGCAGTCCTGGCGATCGAGGGTGGCCGCCGCATCGACGTCGTCTGGGATCGGGAGGCCTTCCCGTACCTGGCCCGTGTCGCCTGGGAGGACGGGCCGTTGACCGTCCAGGTGCAGAGCCGCGACCAGCGGACCGCCCAGGTGCTGACCGTCGATCCGGACACCGGGCGCACCACCCTGGTCCGCGAGCAGACCGACCCGCAGTGGGTGGAGCTGATCCCGGGCAGCCCCGCGTGGGCCGGGTCACGCCTCGTCACGGTCGAGGACGTGCTCGACCACGGGCCCGGTGGCTCCCGCGCCCTGCTGATCGACGGCGAGGTCGTCACCCCGGCCGGCCTCCAGGTCCGCTCGATCGTCCACGCCGACGATCAGGTCGTGACCTTCACCGCGTCCGGGGACGACCCGACGCAGGTGCACGTGTGGCGCTGGGCACCGGAGGTCGGCTGCTCGCGCGTCACCGGCGACGAGCCAGCGGTCCACGGGGCGGTCACCTACGCGAACGTCCAGGTCACCACCACCGCGTCCCTCCGGACACCGACGCCCCGGGTCACCGTCAGCTGGTCGACCTCGGACGGGGTGGTCGAGCGTCACGAGCTGACCTCGCACGCCGTCGAGCCGCTGGTCACACCGCGCGTCGAGATGCTGGAGCTCGGCCCGCGGTGCCTGCGCGCGGCGCTGCTGCGCCCGACCGACGACGACGGCACCTCGCCGCTCCCGGTGCTGCTCGATCCCTACGGCGGGCCGCACGCGCAACGTGTGCTCCACACCACCGGGGCGTACCTGACCTCGCAGTGGTTCGCGGACCAGGGGTTCGCCGTCCTGGTCGTCGACGGCCGCGGCACCCCCGGCCGCGGCCCCGGGTTCGAACGCGAGGTCCGCGGGGACCTCGCGACCGGGGTGCTGCAGGACCAGCTCGACGCCCTGGCCGCTGCCGCGGAGCACGAGCCCAGGCTCGACCTCGGACGGGTCGCCATGCGGGGCTGGAGCTTCGGTGGCTACCTGTCGGCCCTGGCCGTGCTGCGGCGTCCCGACGCCGTGCGTGCTGCCATCGCCGGTGCACCCGTCACCGACTGGCGCCTGTACGACACGCACTACACCGAGCGCTACCTCGGTCACCCCGACCAGGACCCGGGTGCGTACGAGGTGTCCTCGTTGGTGGACGGCGACGGCCGCCTCCTCGGCGCGGTCGTCCCTCCCGCGGACGGTCCGCCGCCGGAGCTGCTGCTGATCCACGGGCTCGCCGACGACAACGTCGTCGCGGCGCACGCCGTGCGGTTGGCCGCCGGGCTGATGGCGGCGGGTCGCCGCCACCGGTTCGTGCCCCTGTCGGGCGTCACGCACATCGCGGGGCAGGACGACGTGGCCGAGCAGCTCCTCCAGCTCCAGGTCGCGTTCCTGCACGAGGTGCTCGCCACCGGCGACTGACACGCAGGCAGGCACGGTGCGTGGCCACCCGTGGTGGGTGGTCACGCACCGTGTGGTCGATGCAGGTCGCGCTGACGAAGGCCGACGGACGGACAGCCGTGGCTCAGAACGGCGTCGTCGGGTCGACGGGGTCCGGCGGGTCGCCGGGGGGGTCGGTGGTCTGGGGGGGCGTCCGGTCGGGTGCGCGTGGCGGTGGGCTGCGGCGGGTGTCGCTGGCGTGTCGGTCGGGTGGTCCGCGGCGGCCGCCCCTGTCGAGGTCGACGGGTGGGCCGCGGTGGTGGTCGTCGGGTGGTCGCCAGGTGGTGGGGAGGGTGCGGACGGTCAGGCCGGTGCGGGGGTGGTGCCAGGTGCGGGTGCCGTCGGCGGTGCCGGTGGCGGTCCAGCCGTCGGCCTCTTTGCGGCGGTTGGCGGTGCGACAGAGGGGGGCGAGGTTGGCGATGTCGGTGGGGCCACCGGCGGTGGCAGGTACGGCGTGGTCGAGGTCACAGACGCGGGCGGCGGTGGGGCAGTTGCCGGGTTCGGTGCAGGTGTCGTGCACCGCGAGGGCCGCGTCGGCCAGCCAGCCAGGTGGCCGGCGGGTGCGGGTCCCGACGCCCACGACCTTGCCGTCCTCGAGCAGGACCAGGCGTAGGTCGGTGCCGTGCTCGTCGACCAGCCGTCGGGCCGTGCGGCTGTCGACGTGCATGACCCCACCGGCCAACGTCGTGAGCAGCTGGGCGGAGAGGCGATGGTCGCCGAGGAGGGTGTCGAGCTCGGCCCGCATGATCAGGGTGGGTGGCCGCACCGCACCAGCCCCACCCTCGCCGTGTCCGCCGTCGCTGCTGCCGGTCTGAGCGTGGTCTGTGGGGCCGCCGCGGCGGCACAGGTCGATCAGCCGGGCGGCGCGTGCCCGCCCTGCCGTCAGCCGGTTCGCGGCGAGGGCATCGTCATCGGGTCGGTCGCCGAACCGGTCGCGGGTGGCGGTCCCGAGGGGGCCGGGGTCGGTGACGGTGTCGAGGGCGGCGAACCCGACCGGTCCGAAGTCGCCGTGGAACCGGCCACCGGACCCGTCCAGACGTGGTTGCAGGACGAAGATGTCGTCCGGCACGACAGCCCCGTCGTCGTCACCGTCGTCGGACTGGAGGTCGGTCACCGTCCAGGACACCACGTTCGAGAGCGCGTCCGGGTCGGCGCCGGCAGCCCCGTCGATCGCACGGGCGAGGGCGGCGTCGAGCCGGTCGTCGAGGTGCCGTGGGGTGCGTTCGACCTTCAAGGCCACGGCGCGGACCTGGGACCAGGACACCTCGCCCGCAGCGAACGCCGTCCGCAACGTCGGGAGGCGTCGGCAGACCGCGGCAGCTGTGGTCAGCATGCGGCGGTCCGAGCGGGTGGAGCGGCCCACGATGGCCAACCACTGCTCCAACCCGACGCCCGTGGCGGCCGGCGCGACCCCGGCGTCCTCGAGCACGATCAGCGCCTCGACCAGCCGGGCGGTCATCCGCTCGGTGTCGACCGCCAGCTGCAGCAACGAGGCCAGCTCGAGCAGGCCCGCCAGCTCGGGCACCTCGGCCAGCACCGCCAGACCGAACGGCGGCTCGCAGACCGGCCCGGACGGCGGGTCGGTGCGGCCCGGACGGTCGTCCGGGTCAGGCGTGGCGGCGGCAGGTGTTCCCATCGCCAGCCATGATGCCGCACCGCTGTGACACCACCGCCGGCTGTCCACAGACCCGATCCGGCAGAGAGCGGACCCGGCCGTGGCACGTTCCGGTCAGCCGCCGCCCTGGGCCTCTTTGCCCAGCAGCCACACGACGGCGCCCACCGTGACGGCGAGCACGAACGTGGCCGTCGGGGGACCGATGATGACGGCGAGCACGAACCCGACGGCCCCGAGTGCGGCGGGCCGCCCGAAGCGACGGGATCGTGCGCTGGTGCCGGCACGCTGGGGCTTGCGAGCGGCACCGGCGGGCTTCTTGGCCGGCCGGCCACGCTTCGGCTTGGTGCCAGGGGGGTCCTCGACGGCACGCAGGCGACGGCCCCGGGAACCGCTGCTCGGGCGTGCCGCCTTCGCGATGGTGTCCATCTGCGCGACGAGGGTCGCGTGCGCGCGGTCACCCTCATCGTCGGGCACGGTCACGTGGACGCCGTCCCGGCCTCGGCGGGCTTCGGGGTGCAGGCCCGCCGTGTGCAGGACCTCGAGCAGGACAGTCGCCTGCTCGGCGGGCCACGTGCCCAGATCGGCCGCCACGCTCGCTCCTCCACCGTCCCGACGTCGGTCGTCGGGGATCTGCGTCGGGGTCTGTTCGGACGGGCCACCGCGCGCGGTGGTCGCCGTCGTTCGGGCCGTGCGGCCCAGGGTTCCCGGGGGCACCCCGTCGTACGGCTTCCTCGCGGACGCTCGACGGTCGCCGTGCCGGCTGCGTAGGCTAACCCCCGTGGACCCACCACCGGACGCAAGGGAGCGGGCGGGCGGTCGGGTCCGGAGCGACGAGGAGCGACACGTGCCAGGACTCAAGGACGCACCACGGATGTACCGGGTGCTCAAGCAGGTCCTGCCCCCGATCACCAACCGCTACTTCCGCACCCGGGTCGAGGGGCTGGACGAGCACGTACCGCTGGATGAACCGGCCATCCTGGCGTGCAACCACCTGTCGTTCATCGACTCGATCCTGCTGCCCGTCGCCATCCCGCGGCCGGTGTACTACCTCGGCAAGGCCGACTACTGGGACTCGTGGAAGACGCGCTGGTTCTTCCAGGGCACCGGGGTCGTGCCGGTCCAGCGCGCCGGGAAGGGCAGCGGGGATGCCGCGCTCGCGACGGGCGTCGACATCCTCCGGCGCGGTGAGCTGCTCGGCATCTACCCCGAGGGGACCCGCAGCCCCGACGGTCGGCTCTACCGCGGCAAGACCGGGCCCGTGCGTATGGCGCTCGAAGCGGGTGTCCCGATCATCCCCTGTGCCGTGCTCGGCACCGACCGGGCCATGCCGACCGGCAAGTACATCCCGAACCGTCACCCCGTGACCGTGCGGTACGGGGCGCCGCTGGACTTCTCGCGGTACGCCGACCGACGGACCGACCCGTTCGTGCTGCGGTCCGCGACCGACGAGCTGATGTTCGAGATCATGCTGCTCTCGGAGCAGGAGTACGTCGACGAGTACGCCGCGAAGGTCAAGTCCGGCCACGTGCGGCTCGGTGAGGACGAGGCCGGCGGGACCACCGTCGAGATCGACGTGACCGACGAGACGACCTCGCGCCGCGCCGGCTGAGACCGCCCCACCGCACCCGGCTGAGACCGCCCGACGCCCTGTGCCGGTCGGATCAGGCGCCGTCGGGCTCGAGGTCGAGGCTCGCCGAGTTGATGCAGTAGCGCAGGCCCGTTGGCTGGTCGGGCGCGTCGTCGAAGACGTGGCCGAGGTGGCCGCCGCAGGTCGTGCACACCACCTCCACGCGACGCATGCCGAGCGAGCGGTCCTCGACCTCGCCGACCGCGGCGTCGTCCACCGGGGCGTAGAAGCTCGGCCAGCCGCAGTGGGCGTCGAACTTGGTCTCCGAGGAGAACAGGGGCGTTCCGCACCCGGCGCAGCGGTAGGTGCCGTCGTCGGTGGTGTCCCAGTAGGCACCGGTGAAGGGCCGCTCGGTGCCCTGCTGGCGGAGCACGGCGTACTGCTCGGGGGAGAGCCGCTCGCGCCACTCGGCGTCGGTCAGCTGCACGGGTTCGGACACGGTCGTCGCGCTCCTCGGCTCGGTCGCTCGCCCGAGGGTACGGAGCCGACCGGGCGGCGGAGGGGTGCTGTTCCCCGTGCCTAGGATGCAGGTGACCGCCGCTGCCGTGACGACGAGGACGACGACCCCATGGTGTCCCGCATCGGGATCCTGACGGGTGGGGGAGACTGCCCCGGTCTCAACGCCGCGATCCGTGCGATCGTGCGGCGTGCCGACCTCGGCAACGTGTCCACCTACGGCTTCCGGGCCGGCTGGCGCGGTGTGCTGCAGGGCAGCGTCGAGCAGCTGACGATCTCGTCGACCCGCGGGTTGCTGCACCGCGGCGGCACGATGCTCGGGACCTCGCGGGTCGATCCCTACCGGGAGGAGCGGGGGCCCGAACGCATCCGTGAGGCGCTCGAGGTCTACCGCCTCGACGGGCTCGTGGTCATCGGTGGCGAGGGAACGCTGGCGGCCTCGCACCGGCTCGCGGAGGACGAGGGGCTGCCGATCCTCGGTGTCCCCAAGACCATCGACAACGACGTGGGCGGGACCGACCTGACCATCGGGTTCCTCACCGCCGTGCGGACCGCGACCGAGGCGGTCGATCGGCTGCACTCCACCGCTGAGTCGCACGACCGGGTCATGGTCCTGGAGGTCATGGGTCGCCACGCGGGTTGGATCGCCACCTACGCGGGCATGGCCGGCGGTGCCGACGCCATCCTCGTGCCCGAGGTGCCGTTCGACATCGATGCGGTCGGACGTCACCTCAAGCACCGCGCGGGGATGGGTCGCGACTTCTCCATCGTGGTCGTCGCCGAGGGGGCGCTGCCGAAGGAGGGCACCCTGGAGCTCGAGGCGCCGCCGCTCGACGAGTTCGGTCGCCCGAAGCTCGGTGGTATCGGCCACACGATCGCGCACGAGATCGAGCAGCGCACCGGCTTCCCCGCCCGGGTCACCATCCTCGGCCACGTGCAGCGCGGGGGCAGCCCGACACCGATGGACCGCGTCCTCGCGACCCAGATGGGGGTGAAGGCGGCAGAGTTCGCGATGGACGGGGCGTGGGGGACCATGACGGCCTACCGCGACAACGGCGTGGTCCCGATCCCCCTCGCCGAGGCGACCGCCCACCTCAAGACCGTGCCGGCTGACCTGTTCGCGGTCGCCGAGACCTTCTTCGGATGATGTCGATGACCACCCCGCCTCTGGAGCTCGCCGTCGACGTTGCCCATCGCGCCGGCGCCCTGCTCGTGCGGTACGCCGCGGAGCTACGCGACGGGGTCGACCTCGGCGTCTCGACCAAGTCCTCGGCCAGCGACCCGGTCAGCGAGGCCGACCGCGCGGCCGAGCGGCTCATCGCCGGGGGACTGCTCGACGCCCGGCCCGACGACGGGCTGCTCGGGGAGGAGGGGCAGGCGTCGCGTCCCGGCACGTCCGGGTACCGGTGGGTGGTCGACCCCCTCGACGGCACGGTCAACTTCCTCTACGGCCGGCCGACCTGGTGCGTGTCGATCGCGTGCGAGGACGCCGACGGCACGGTCGTCGGCGTGGTGCACGCACCGCAGCTCGGCGAGACGTGGACCGCCACACGCGGCGGAGGTGCTCGGCGGCACGAGACCGGCCACGTCCTCGCCGTCTCGGAGGTCACCGAGCTCGGCGAGTGCCTCGTGGCCACCGGGTTCTCCTACGACCCGCTGGTGCGAGCTGACCAGGGACGTGCCGTCGCGGACCTGGTACCACGGGCCCGCGACGTGCGGCGCGACGGCTCGGCGGCGCTCGACCTGGCCTGGGTCGCCGCAGGGCGGGCCGACGGCTACGTCGAGGCCGGCCTGAACCCCTGGGACTGGGCGGCTGGGCGCCTGCTGGTCACCGAGGCCGGCGGGCGGGTCTCGACGGCGTCGTGGACCCTCGGCGGCCGGTCCCGGGCGGCGGTCGTCGCCGGGGGTGCTGCGGCGCACGACCACCTCCTGGCGTGGCTCGAGGAGCGACCGTGAAGGTCGTGGATCTGCGCAGCGACACCGTCACGCGGCCGACCGCGGCGATGCGGCGGGCGATCGCGGCCGCCGACGTCGGCGACGACGTCTACGGCGAGGACCCGACCGTCCGGGCGCTCGAGGAGCGTGTGGCGGGGTGGTTCGGACGCGAGGCGGCGGTGTTCACCCCGTCGGGGACCATGGCCACCCAGGTGCTGATGCGTGCGCTGACCACCCCCGGCAGCGAGGTCGTCTGCGAGTCCGACGCCCACGTGGTCGCCTACGAGGCCGGCGCGTCCGCCATCAACGCCCAGGTGCAGTTCCGCACCGTCGACGGGGTGCGGGGTCGGCTGGATCCGGACGTGGTGCGGGCGGCGCTGCGGCCGGCGGCCTTCCCCTACACCGAGGTGGCGGCGATCAGCGTCGAGGAGACCACCAACCGCGGGGGAGGGGCGGTGCACGGCCTGGATCGGCTCCGGGCGCTGCGCGCGGTGGCGGACGAGCGGGGGCTGGCCCTGCACGGCGACGGGGCCCGGATCTGGCACGCGCTCGTGGCCACCGGCGACGACCCGGTCGCCGTGGGGCGCACCTTCACCGCGTTCAGCGTGTGCCTCTCCAAGGGGCTGGGGGCACCGGTGGGGTCGCTCGCGATCGGGGACGCGGCCGTCATCGAGGTGGCCCGCCGGTGGCGGTGGCGGTTCGGCGGCGGGATGCGGCAGGCGGGGATCCTGGCCGCAGCCGGTCTGCACGCGCTCGACCACCACGTCGACCGCCTCGCCGAGGATCACGACAACGCCCGCCACCTCGCTACCCGGATCGCCGATGCCATGCCCGGTGCGGTCGATCTCGACGAGGTCGAGACCAACCTGGTCTACATCCGCACGGGCGACCGGCCCGCGGCCGAGGTGATCGACGCCCTCGGGGCCAGCGGCGTGCGCATCGGCGCGATGGGGCCACACCTGCTGCGCGCGGCCACCCATCTCGACGTCGACCGGGCCGGCGTTGACCGCGCCGCCGACGCGCTCATCGCCGAGCTCAGCATCCGGTGAGTCCGGCCGCGCGTGTCGATGGGAGCGGCCCGATGGTCCGCACCCGTTCCCCGGAGGAGCGTGGGCATGGGGAGTGACAGCTTCATCGAGGACATCGATGTGCTCATGCAGCGTCTGCTCACCGATCTCGGCTCGGCTGCACGGTTGGAACGTGTCGCCAGCTGGGGTGACGCCGGGTGGAAGCTGGTGCCGGTCCGCCGTACGGCCGCGCCCGTGTGGGTCGAGGCGAGCCGGGAGCCCGCCACCGTCGATGTGTCCTTCGGGAGGGGAGATGGGTCCGGCATCGAGCTCGGCTACAGCGGAAGGGCCACGGGTGCGGAGGTGCTCGATGAACTCGAGACGGTGCTCCGCTCGATCATCGCGGGGCGGCTGGTCGAGGAGATCAGGCGCGGCGGCAGCTCGCGGTGGCGGCTCGAGCTGCCGGATGGTCGCGTCCAGCGAGGTTCCGGCGGGTGGCTGTTCCCGGTGTTCCCCTGGACGCGCACCGAGACCGTCACCTACGACCGCTACGTGGCGATCGGCCGGTAGCCGCCCACCCCGAGCGAGCGTTCCGACCATCGAGCTGACGACACCCGGCGGGAGGCCCAGAGCCGGTGCAGCCCGCTCAGGCGTCGCCCGTCGAGCGGCGGCGGGCCACGACGGCGGCGGCGGTGATGGTCACGAGCAGGAGAGCGACGGTCACCGCCAGCGGCGACGGTCCGCCACCTCGGTCGCCCGGCGCGGCCGCCCCCGCCTCGGGGCGATCGCCATCACCGAGGGTGGTCAGGTCCTCGGCGGCGTCGGCGGTCGGTGCTGTCCGGTCGCAGAGGTTGGTCAGCAGCCGACCCTCGGCGTCGAGGACGGCGTAGACCAGCTCCTCGCGGCCCACCTCGAACGGGTACCCACACGCCGCGGAGTCCGTCGCGGTGTGCACCTCGACCTCGCTCGGGACCTGGCCGCTGTACACCGCCTCGACCGTCAGGCGGGCGACGGCCTGGCCACCCCGGTCGGTGATGTCGGTGACCGCGCCGGTGAACACCGCGTCGGCCTCGCGCAGCGCCGTCTCGGGAGGAGGGGGTGGGGCGCAGCTGCACGCGTGTGCGGTGCCCGGCGCGACGAGGGCGAGGCTCACCACGGCCGCGATCAGCACCACGAGCCGGAGGGTCCTGGACCGGAAGGGGGTGGGTGCGAGCAGCATCGTGGGTCTCCGTCGGTGACCGGTCGTCGGTCGTCGGTCGTCGGTCTGCGGTCGGGTCGTCGGTCGGTCCAGTGGGACGTCCCTGCTCGCGTGACGGTTGCACGACCGGCCGGCCGAGGTGACCGGCCGTACGCAGGGTGACCCGGCTCCGGACCTCGTCGCGACCTGGCAACGTGCCGTGGCACGACGGACCCCTCCGGGGGCACCTGCCCACCGTGATCACCACCGACCGCTGGAGCCTCGACGTGGAACTGCTCGTGACCGGTGCGACGGGGTACGTCGGTGGCCAACTGGTGCCCCGGCTGCTCGCGGAGGGCCACACGGTCCGGTGCCTCGTCCGTGACGCCGAGGGGTTGCCCGCCCCCTGGCGGGACCGCGTGCGGGTGGTGACGGGCACCGTGGAGGACGAGGGCGCCGTGTTGCGGGCCGCCGACGGGGCGGACGCGGCCTACTTCCTGGTCCACGGTCTCGAGCACCGCATCGGTGGCCTCCTCGAGCGCGAGGTCCGTGCGGCGGCCTCGTTCCGCGACGGGGTCGAGGCGGGCGGCGTGGGGCGGGTGATCTACCTCGGCGGCCTGGTCGACGAGGAGGACATCGCCCGGACCTCACCGCACCTGTACGCCCGACAGCAGGCGGGGCAGACGCTCCGGGACGGCCCGGTGCCGGTCACCGAGCTGCGCGCCGGGATCGTCCTCGGGGCGGGAAGCTCGTCGTTCCAGCTGCTGCGCACGGCGGCGTCGACCCCCGTGACGGTCCGGGCACGCCTGACCCGCTCGCTGACGCAGCCGATCGCCGAAGCGGACCTGCTCGAGCTGCTCGTCGCCGTGCTCGACGATCCGCGGGTGACCTGGCAGATCCTCGACGTCGGCGGTCCCGAGGTGCTGACCTACGGTGAGCTGGTCGCTCGGGTCCGCGAGGCCGGCGGTGCTGCGCCGGCCCTCAGCGTCCCCGTGCCGTACCTGCCGCCCGAGATCGTGGCGTCCGGCGCAGTCCTGCTCAGCCGACTGGACCCGACGCTGGTGCTCCCGCTCCTGCGGTCGGCGGAGGAGGACGCGGTCGTCCACGACGGGTTGGCCCGGGAGCTGTACCCGGACCTCGGCACCACGTCGGTGGACGAGGCCATCGCCGCGGCGCTCGCCGAGGTGCAGCGGCAGCGCGATGCCGCGGTCGCCGGCTGACGACCGCGGCGCGACGCGTCAGGCGGTCGCGGAACGGCCCCACGCGCCGGCACGCCGGGACTTGTCCGGCGCAGCGACCTCGCGGTTGCCCGCCGCCGCGTAGGTCGCGACGGTCTCGCGCAGGGTGAGCAGGTCGTCCTTGACCAGCGCCTGGGGGCCGTCGCACAGCGCGGCCTCGGGGCGCGGGTGGACGTCGATGATGATCCCGTCGGCTCCGACCGCGATGGCTGCCCGGGTCAGCGGCAGCACCAGGTCGCGCTTGCCGCCCGAGTGGGACGGGTCGATGATCACGGGCAGGTGCGTCAGGGACTGCGCCACGGGGACGGCGGACACGTCGAGGGTGTTGCGCGTCATCGGCTCGTAGGTGCGGATGCCCCGCTCGCAGAGGACGACCTGCAGGTTGCCGGTGTGAGCGATGTACTCGGCCGCCATGATCCACTCGTCGATCGTGGCGGTCAGCCCACGCTTGAGGAGGACGGGCTTGCCCGCCATCCCGACCTCCTTGAGGAGCTGGAAGTTCTGCATGTTGCGGGCGCCGACCTGCAGCATGTCGGCCTTGGCCGCCACCGTGTCGACGTCGGCGGGGGTGACGACCTCGGTCACGAACGGCAGGTCGAGGTCGCGTGAGACCCCGTGCAGGATGTCGAGCCCTGCCTCGCCGAGGCCCTGGAAGGCGTACGGCGAGGTACGAGGCTTGTAGGCGCCTCCGCGGAGGATCGCGGCCCCGGACTCCTTGGCCATCCGGCACGCGGCGTCGGTCTGCTCCTCGGTCTCGACCGCGCACGGGCCGGCGATGAGCGTGACCGTGTCGCGTCCGATGGGGACGTCACCGACCCAGACCGTCGACGGCCGAGGATGGGCGTCGTTGGACACCAGCTTGTACGGCTTGCTGACCCGGATGACGTCCTCGACGCCCGGGAAGGCGTGGAGCGGCAGCTCGGCGAACTGGGCCAGGTCGCCGACCAGACCGATGATCGTCTGGTGGCGGCCGCGTGAGACGAACGCCTCACCGCCGATATCGGAGATGGCGTTGACGACCTTGTCGACATCGGCATCGTTCGCGCCGGGGCGCATGACCACGACCATCGTGGTGTCCTCTCTCGTCACGGCTCGCTCCCCGGTCCGGCGCCACCCCGGTGGACCGGTGGTGGCGGGGCGCCGCCCGAACGATGTGAGCCCCGGGCGGTGTCCCCCGGGGCTCGAACGTCTCGGTGTGTGTGGGCTCCTACGAGACGTGCGCGACCCCGGGGTGACCGAAGAAGAATCGGTACCCCGCGGAGCCCCAGAGGAAGGTCGCACGCGTCATGGTCGGAGCGTAGCACCGGTTCCGCGCGGTCGCCGCGCGCTGCTCGGCAGCGGCCCCGGACGGCCCGTTCGGTACTACCCTCCTCGCCCGACCGACGCTGCGTCCGGCGTCCGGTCGCCCTCCCTCGCCGGACGCCGGAGCGTGTCGTTGACCGAGCAGCCGAGGACCTGCCCCTCCTGCGAGGCCGCGAACCGACCGGCTCGGGAGCTGTGCGCCCGCTGCGGTGCCGGGCTCGACGACGGCGTCCTACCTCCGCACCCCGTGCGTCGCGAAGCGCCCGACCCGCCGGTCATCGAGCCGAGGAAGGTCGCCCCGCACCGGTGGCTGGTGCCGATCGTGGGGGCGGTCGCGCTGGTCGTGATCCTCGTGCTGGCGCTGACGCTCGCGGGTCTCGGACCGTTGGCCCGCGGCCCGGACGTCCCCGGGGCCGACTTCGACGCCGACCGGTACGGCGACGAGCCGGGTCCGCTGCTCCTCTCCGACGTCGCGACGCGCACCACCGCCCCGGACGCCGATGCCGAGGCTGCTGCCGCCATCGCCGACGGCGACCCGACGACCGCGTGGCGGTCGGACGGCACCGCGGCGGCGGACCGCGACGTGCTCGACACCATCGACCTCGTGCTCGACGAGCCGGCCTGGGTCGCGTCGCTCGAGCTGCGCAACGGCGATCACCTCGACCGGGAGGCCTACGACACGTCGGCGCGCCTGCGCGAGGTCCGGCTGCGGTTCGACGGTGGGGTGGTGGTCGACGCCGACCTGCTCGACCTGGGTCTGCGTGCGCAGCAGGTGGTGCTCCCCGAGCCGGTGCTCACCACGGTGCTGCGCATCGACGTCCTGCGGGCGGTTGAGGGGCCCAACGACCAGCTCGCCCTGTCGGGTGTCGAGCTGATCGGGTGGCTGGCGGTCGGCGATCACGTCGAGCTGGCCGCGGATCGTGCCCGCGCCGAGCCTGCGACCGGCCCGGCCTCGCCGGCCCCGCCGGTCGGGTTCGGTCGGCCCCCCGGGTAGCTCAGTCGTCGTAGGCGAACACCAGGACGGACGCGCCGGGCAGCAGCTCGGCCCCGGGGCCGGGGTCCTGCTCGAAGACCCGACCGGGGTTGAAGAACGCGCCGACGCCACCGCGTCGCTCGACCTCGACGTCGAAGCCGAGCCCCTCGAGGATCTCGATCGCCTCGCCGAGCAGCTTGTTGCGCACGTTCGGGACCTCGATCGGCTGCGGTCCGTCCGACAGGGTCAGCCCGATCGTGGCGCCGCGGTCGACCTCGTTGCCGGGCCCCGGGGACTGGGCGATGACCTGCCCGACGGGCCGATCCGAGAACTCGCGTCCGGCGAGCTCGCCCTGCAGACCGAGCTCGCGCAGCGCCGCCTGGGCCTCCTGCAGGGTGCTGCCGGTGAGGTCGGGGACCTCGCGAGGTCGTGGACCGCGGCTGACGACCAGGTCGACCGTCGAGGTCTCGTCGAGCACCTCGCCGGCCGGCGGGTCGGAGGAGATCACCAGGTCGGCCGCGACGTCCTCGTGGAAGTCGGCGGCGACCTCGCCGAGCTGGAGACCGGCGGCGGTCAGCGTCTGTTCGGCCTCCTCGACGGTCCCGCCCCGCAGGTCGTCGACCTCGATCTGGCGGGGCCCGGCCGAGACCACGAGGGTGACGGTCTCGCCCTGCCGCGCCTCGCCGGTGGGGTCCTGGCTGATCACGTTGCCGGCGAGGACGTCCAGGCTGTGGGGGCGTTCGTCGTCGACGACGACCTCGAAACCGGCTTCCTCGAGGGCACGGACGGCGGAGGTGAGCGGGGAGTCGACGACCGCGGGGATCCCCGTGACAGGGGCGAGCACCCGGTCCCACAGCAGGTACCCGCCGAGGGCGGACGCGCCGAGCAGACCGAGCACCACCACGAGGGCGATCAGCCACCGCCGGCCGCGACGCGGGCGAGCCGGGGCCGCCTCACCATCGTCGTCCTCGTGCCCGTGGAGTTCGGCGCCGTCGACCAGGACGGCACCGTCGCTGCCGTCACTGCCGTCGCTGCCGTCGCCCAGGTCCGCGAGCCAGGCGACGGGACCGTCCGTGCCGTCGTCCTCGTGGTCCTCGTGGTCCTCGTGCGCGTCGTCCACGGCCCCGTCCGGCGGCCGGGGCGGCCACAGCTGCGCCCCGTCGGCGTCCCACGCGACCGAGGGCTCGTCGTCCACCGACGCATCCGCGGTGGTGGCACCCGCGATGGTGGTCTCCTGGGCCTCGGGACCGAGGACGGCCGTGCCGCTGTCCGGCTGCTCGAGCGGATCGACGTCGGCTGCGAACAGCCCGGGGAGCGGGGCCGCGCCGGCCGGCACCGCCCCGGTGAGCGCCGCGGCGAAGGCCGCTGCGTCGGGGTAGCGGTCGGCGGCCACCGGCTGCGTGGCGCGACGCACGACCGCATCGAGGGCCGGCGGGACCGACGCCTCGACCGACGAGGGGGCCGGGACGCGTTGGGAGGTGTGCTGGACGGCGGTCGCGAACGGCGAGTCGGCCTCGAACGGCGGCCTGCCGGTCAGCAGTTCGAAGAGCACGACCCCGAGGGCGTACACGTCGGCGCGCGGGTCGAGCGGCTCGCCGCGGACGGCCTCGGGCGACAGGTAGTGCGGGCTGCCGACGAGCACGTCGGTGCCGAAGGTGGACGTGGCGCTGGCCGCAGCCCGTGCCAGCCCGAAGTCGGTGACCCGGACGGTGCCGTCGAGGCCCAGCAGGAGGTTCTCGGGCTTGACGTCACGGTGCACGAGGCCGGCGCTGTGCGCGGCGCCGAGCCCGGCGGCCGCCGGACCGAGGACGCTGACGACCTCCTCGGGGTGGAGACGGCGACGGTGGCGCAGCACCTCACGCAGCGACGGCCCGTCGATCAGCTGCAGCACCAGGAACGGGCCCTCGTCGGTCTCGCCCCAGTCGTGGACCGCGACCACGTTCGGGTGCGACAGGGCCGCGGCGGCCCGCGCCTCGCGGCGGAACCGGTCGAGGAACGCCGGGTCGGAGGCCAGGTGCGCGTGCAGCAGCTTGACGGCCACGTCGCGGTCGAGGACCTCGTCCCGGGCGCGGTGCACCGTGGCCATGCCACCCCGGCCGAGGATCCCACGCAGGACGTAGCGTCCGCCGACGCGTGTTGGCGTCGACGGATCGCGCGCGACGTGGGTGCCCACCGGCGTGTCCTTCACAGGGCGTGAGGGTACGGGACCTGCTGCGGGGGTCCGTGGAGGGTGGTGCGGCCGGACGGCACGTCGGTCGCGGGGACCTCAGTGGCGCTCGCGGTCGTGCCGGTCGACCCGGTCGCGCAGGGACTCGTACAGCGTCCGCAGCTCCTCGACCTCGCCCTTGAGCTCGTCGGTGGCCCCGCGGACCTGGTCGAGCGTGGCGCGCAGGTCCGACGCAGCGGCGTCGACGGCCTCCTTGGCCGCCGCGCTGGCCTGGTCGGTCGTGGCCGCGGACGCGTCCAGCGCGTTGATGCGGTCCTCGAGTTCGTCGAGGCCAGCACGCAACGTGACGAGGGGGTCCTCCGCCTCCTCGTCGTCCTCGTCGATCGGCTCGGCCAGGGCCGCGAGGTCCTCCTCGAGCGCGGCCACGCGCTCGGCCAGCTCGGCGTCCTCGTCGGCGCGTGACTCGTGCGCGGCACGGAGCGCGTCGAGCTCGCCCTGCAGCCCGTCGTCGTCACCGGCGCACGCGGCGGTCCCCAGCGCCAGGACGACGGCGAGGGCGAGGGAGGCGGCGTGGCGGGTGGAGGAGAGCACGGCCGGGGAGGGTACGCGCCCGGGCGGCGAGGTCGAGGAGGTGGCACCGGTACGGTCCCGCGACGGGACCAGGCGATCGTGAGGGTGGCGGTGAGCGAGGGCGGCGACGGTGGTGGCGATCAGCTCGAGGCCGACCTCGCCGCGCTCGGGTTCCGCAGCACGGGGGTGAGCCGCCGAGGGCGGACCTGGTCGCTGGCCTACAACCGGTTCCTGCGCTTCAGCCTGCACGAGTACCCGGCTGACGGCGGGCGGGTGCGGTTGCTGCTGTCGTGGTCGTTCGCGTGGGGCGAGTACGTCCTCGACCGCGGGTGGCAGCTGTCGGTGACCGACGAGTCGACCGCTGAGCTGTACCCCGCCGGTGACGTGGTCGTCGCGCCCGATCCCGACGCCGTCCGCGGCGAGGTGCTGCGGGTGCTGTCCACCCTCCGTCTCGACCTCGGCTCCCCGGACCTCTAGCGGCGCGGTGACGGCGGGTTCCCGCCCCGGTCGTGGACCGACGTCCGGCCGGTGGTCGGACGCCACCGCCGGTGTCCGGTCGGTCGGGAGCGCGCGGGATCGGCACGTCGCACGGTGGCCTGGCGCCGCTCGCCGCGCCCGCGCGGCACCGGCGCGCATCCCCCCGCACCTGCCTGCACCACCCGACCGAAGGAACCACCGTGGCCACCGTCGCCTTCCTCGTCGCACACGAGGGCATCGAACAGGTCGAGCTGACCCAGCCGTGGCGCGATGTCCGGGACGCCGGTGCGACGCCGGTCCTGCTGTCCACCACCGACGGCGAGGTCCAGGGCTTCGATCACCTGGAGCCGGCCGACACCTTCGAGGTCGACCACGAGGTGTCCGCCGTCTCGGTGGACGACTTCGACCTCGTCGTGCTGCCGGGCGGGGTCGCCAACCCCGATGTGCTGCGCATGGACGAGGACGCCGTGGCGTTCGTCAAGGCAGCGATCGATGGCGGGACCCCCGTCGCCGCCATCTGCCACGCGCCGTGGATGCTGGTCGAAGCCGATGCGGTCCGCGGGCGCACCGTGACCTCCTGGCCGAGCCTGAGGACCGACCTGCGCAACGCCGGGGCGACCTGGGTCGACGAGGAGCTCGTCGTGGACCGGGAGGGCCCCGGTGCGCTGATCACCAGCCGCAAGCCCGACGACCTCGAGGCGTTCGGCAAGGCGGTCGTCGCCGAGCTCGAGGGCCGCTGACACCGGCTCGCGGGTTACCCTCGCCGTCCCCGAGACGCTCCCTGCACCCGAGGCTGTCCGTGTCCGACGTCGTGGACGATCCCGCCGCCGAGGCGCCGGTGCCGGTGGTGGACTTCCCGCGCACGCTGCGTCGCCTGCGGATCTCGCTCAGCGTCATCGGTGGGTTGGTGCTCGTCGCCTGGGTCATCGTCGGTGCGATCGGGGACGGGTGGTCACTGCGGCTGCTCGCTGAGCTGGTCGGCGTCGGGCTGTTCGCGAGCTTCGCCGTCGAGGTCGTGGTCGTCGGTGGCTCGGCCGCGCGCGGCCTGCTGCGCGCCGGCGAACGAGGCGACCGCCTCGCCGCAGCCGACGTGTCGCTCCTGCCGCCGCAGCTCACCCGTCGCCGGCGCCGCTGAGGCCGCTCAGAACGCCTGGAGGCGTGCCTCGAGGTCCTGGACGTCGACCACGTTGTCCCACCGGGCCTGGATGGTGCCGT
This sequence comes from Nitriliruptor alkaliphilus DSM 45188, assembly GCF_000969705.1. Classification (GTDB taxonomy): domain Bacteria; phylum Actinomycetota; class Nitriliruptoria; order Nitriliruptorales; family Nitriliruptoraceae; genus Nitriliruptor; species Nitriliruptor alkaliphilus. The sequence continues at coordinate 4,128,006 of NZ_KQ033901.1, read as the reverse complement.
CGCCGTCCACCAGGAAGACCCAGGGCTCGTTGCCGCCGCCCTCGGTCTGGATCCACTCGGCCGCGGCATCGTTGAGCTCGCGCGCCTCGAAGTCGCGCCACACCTCGATGTGCACGAACGCAGCGGTGTCCTCGTACTCGGTCGCCACCATCGCGAGCTTCGTGGTGAGCGGGCCGCAGAACGCACTGACGCAGTAAGTGGGCGTGGACAGGATCACCACGACCGGCATCCCTTCGTCGAGGGCGTCCGCGATGGTGGTGTCGTGCAGGTGGGCGTCGGGGACCTCGTCGTCCTCGCCCTGCGCGCGGGAGTCGACGGACACCGGGAGGGCGTCGCCGGCCTCCACGTCCGCGATCGTCAGGTTCTGGCTGCGTGGGGCCTCGTCGCCGACGTCGGGGACCTCGGGCTCGGGCAGCACCTCGAAGGTGACCCGGCCCTGCCGCGTGGTGCCGTCCGCGAGCTCGGCGGTGACCTGCAGCCCGTAGAAGCCGGGCTCCTCGAGGTCGACGAACGCTTCGTAGACCCCCGTCCCGGCCTCGCCGACGAGCACCATCGGCTGGTCGGTCGGCTCGATCTCGGGCTCGAGACCGAGGACGGGCAGGTACCGCGCGGTCGCCTCGATGTCCAGCGGCGCTTCACCGCCGGTCTCGTCACCGAGGTAGCCGAGCTCGAAGGTCACCTCCCCGAAGGCGATCTGGGCGGCATCCAGGGTGAGCACACCGGCCAGCAGGCGGCGGTCCTCGCCCGCGGCGACGTCGTAGCTCGCCACGATCACGGCCAGCTCCTGCTCGGCGGCCTGGGGGGACGGGGCGTCATCGGCCGCCTGGCCGTCGTCACCGTCCCCGTTGCAGGCGGTGAGCAGGAGGGCCACGGCGGTGAGGAACGCGGGGGCGCGGCGGGACACGAGGCGACGCATGGGAGCTCCGGGTCGGGCGGGAGGTCGGCAGCAGGGTACGCGGGGTGGGTGAGGCATCCAGCACGCTGCTGCGGTGCGGTGGTGCGCGGAGGCAGCGGCCGGGGGCCGGGTGTGGCAGCCTCGCGGGGTGCGTCCTCCTCCGGTGCTCCGTCGTCGGGCGGCCCGTCTCGGGTCGGCCCTCGTCGCGCTGGCCGTGGTCGCCGCTGGCTGCACGGACACGACGGGGGGAGGGCCGGACGACGACCCCCCGCTCCGGGTGGCGGTGAGCGACGATGCCGAAGCGACGCTGCTCGGTCACGTCGTCGTGGCGCTCCTCGCCGCCGAGGACATCGCGGCGGAGGTGCGCCCGTACACCGATGCGCGCGACGCCCAGCAGGCGCTCGAGCTCGGCGCCGCGGAACTGCGGATCGGGTACACCGGCGAGGCGTGGCTCGAGACGCTCGGCCGGGCCGACCCGCCGGGCGACCCCGAGGCCAGCTTCGGGCCGGTCCGGCGGCACGGGGAACGGCGCGGCATCGTGTGGCTGCCACCGCGGTTCACCGAGGAGGTGGAGGGACCACCGGCGAACGCGACCTTCGCGTTCGCGGTCGCAGGTTCGCCCTCCCCGGACGCCGACCTGCGCACCGTGTCGCAGCTCGCCGCCCGGCTGTCGGAGCGGCCGGAGGCCAGCGTCTGCGTCGATCGGGAGTTCGGGACGCGCCCGGATGGGCTCCGCGCGGTGCTCGAGGCCTACCGCGTGAGGACCGACCGGCAGTTCCTGGCCGCGACGCCGGACGAAGCCGTTGCGGGGGTCGCTGCGGGGGACTGCCTCGCGGGGCTCACGACCGCGACCGACGGCCAGGCGGGCGCGGCGGGACTCCAGCTGCTGGTCGACGATCTCGAGGTCTTCCCGGCGTTCGTGCCGGCGGTGCAGGTGCGCGAGGAGATCCTCCTCGACCGGCCGGAGGTGGGGGAGGCGTTGGCGCCGCTCGGCGAGGAGCTGACGTCCGCGCTGCTCCGGGGCTACAACGCGCGGCTGGTCGCCGGGGAGCCGGTGGAGGTGGTCGCCCGTGAGGCGGCCGAGGAGCTGCGCGCCCGGCTGGCGACCCGGCGCAGCGTGGACGCCGAGGACACCGGGGACGCGGGAGGTGGGGAGGACGCGGGGGACGGGGAGGACCGCGGGGACGCGGCGGACACCGAGGACGTCGAGAGCTGACCGCCCGCCCTCGCGCGGTGGCCGGTCGGGAGGGGACCCGGGGTAGCGCGCTGTCGCACCGGCGCCGTACCGTCGTTGCACTCGAACACACGTTCGAACCGCGTGTGGGGTGAGTGATCACGAGAGGTGGTGGGGAGGTGACGAAGCGGTACCGCGAGGAGCTCGACGAGGTGATCACCGGCGGAGGGTCGGACGCAGCGGAGGCCGATCCGCGAGGTGCAGGGGCACCGACCGAGTTCCGGTGGCGGGGACGGTCCTACACGGTGCTGCAGGTGCTCGGACACTGGCGCGAGGACGCCGGGTGGTGGCGCCGTCCGGACGGGGTGCCGATCCAGCTCGAACGCACCGATCTGTGGCGGGTCGAGGCGCAGAACGGACGTCCCACCCGCGGGGTCTACGAGTTGGTGCGCCGGGGTGAGACCTGGCGGCTCGATCGGGTGTGGGACTGAGCCAGGTCAGGACCCGGCCGGCCGGGCGGGCGTCCAGGGGGCGCAGATCACCGAACCAGGGGAACCTGATGCCCGCCCCGACCCCGATGAGGAGGTGGCCGAGGTGCGCACGCCGATCACCGCCGGGGTCGCCGTCGGCCTCCTCCTCGTGGCGTGCAGCCCACCGGACCTGACCCCGGAGGACGGTGACGGTCTCCCCGGCCCGGCCGGGGCCGAGGAGGCGGAAGGTGACGATCCGCTGGCCGGTGACCCGTTCGCCGACGTGCCCGAGATCCCCGACATCCCGGCTCCCGAACCGGACGTCCCGGGCTCGCCGGGTTCCCCCGAGGACCGGGCGCTGGCACCCCCGACGGCCTGTGACCCGGACGATCTCGCCGCGATGGACGCGGTCATCGCGGGCCAGCTGGCGGCGTTCGCGGCCGACGACTGGGAGGCAGCCCTCGGCTTCGCCTCGGACGAGTTCCGGGCGGGGATGGACCCGGAGACCTTCGCGGCGGTGATCGAGGAGGGCTATCCGGTCGCGGCGGACGCCGCCGAGCACCGCTCCGAGGCGTGCGTGACGCGCGGCGGTGGCGCGGCCGAGGTCCGCGTCGAGGTCGTGGCGACCGACGGGGACACGGCCGGGATGGTCTACCTGCTGGTCGACGAGGACGGGTGGGCGATCGCCGGCGCCGTCCCCGTCCCCCTCGAGGTCGACGCCCCGGATACCACGACCGTCTGACCCCCCTTCCGCGGCCGGATGGACGGCCCATCGGCCCGTCAAGGTCAGGTCGCAGCGGTCCGATGGACACGGTGATCGCGCCGCCCCGTGGCGCTCGACACCCAGGAGATCCACCGTGTACGACGACGTGCTCGGCATCGCCGGGGCAGGGACCGCGGCTGGCGCTGCGGTCCTGGCCACCACCGGTATCGGCTACAGCCAGTTCCTGATCCTCGCCTGGGGGCTCTGCCTGGCGGGTGTGCTGGTGCTCGCCGGCACCGCCCGCGTGCGTGCACGGGCCAAGCGCCGGGGGTGAGACGCCTCCTACCAGTCGCCGCCGCCGCTGCGGTCTGGTCGGTCCTCGGCTACCGGGCGTTCCTGCTGAGCCGGACCGCTGGCGCCGTGGCGCTGGTCTTCTTCGGCCTGTTCTGCCTGCGCATCGCGCTCGCCTGGCGCGACCGGCCGGGGTCCGGGACGGCACCGATCGCGGACGTCGCGGTGGTCCTGCCGGTCTTCAACGAGGACCCCGAGCTGCTGCGGCGCTGCCTGGTGTCGCTGACGGAGCAGTCGCGGCTGCCCTCGCGGGTCTGGCTGGTCGACGACGGTTCCCACGACACCGCTGCGATCGAGCTCGCTGCCGCCTTCGTGGCACCGTTCCCGATCCACGTCCTGCGCTGCGAGGAGAACCGCGGCAAGCGCGCCATCCAGGCGGAGGCGTTCGGCCGCGACTACCTCGCCGAGGTCTTCGTGACCTCCGACAGCGACACGATCTTCGACCGGCACGCCATCGCTGAGGGCCTGCGCCGCTTCGCGTCGCCGGACGTCACCGCGGTCGCGGGCGTGGTCCGGCCGCTCAACCGTGCCCGGAACCTGCTGACCCGCATCCAGGACGCGGAGTACCTCGCTTCCTTCCTCGTCGGCCGCGCGTCGCTGTCGAGCCTGCGCGGCTCGATCCTGGTCACCTCCGGCGGTCTGGCCTTCTACCGGGCCGAGGTGGTACGCGAGGTGCTCGAGGAGTACCTCGGACAGACGTTCGCGGGACGGCCGGTGCACACCGGTGACGACCGGATGCTCACCCAGCTGTGCCTGCAGCGGGGTCGGGTCGTCCTCCAGCACACCGCCGTCGCCGAGACGGCCGTCCCCGAGCAGCTCTCTCACCTCCTCCGCCAACGCGTGCGCTGGAGCCGCTCGTTCTGGGTCAACAGCCTGTGGGTCCTGACGAACATGACCGCCCGCGGTCTGCCGTTCTGGATCACCGTCTACCACCTGACCAGCGTCCTGGCCTTCGCGCTCATGCTGGGTGCGTTGGCCATCCTCGTGCCGACGGCGAGCCTCCTCTTCCTCGGTGTCTACCTGGCCACCTCGGTCGTCCTGGGCTACCTGCAGGCAGCTCGGCTGCTGGTCGTGAGCCTGCCGGGGGACACCCCGGGCCGGCAGCTGGCGACCTACCTCGCCGTCGGGGCGGCGGTGCTGTTCAACCTCATCGTGCTCGTGCCCGTCCGGTTCTGGGCGCTGATCCGGGTCCGGGACGTCACCCGGTGGGGGACCCGAGCCGAGGTCGAGGTCACGGTCGCCACGCTCGCCAGCGCGATCCTGTTCACCGCCGGACAGCCGGCGAGGCGCTCGGCGCCGGCCGCTGCGCGGACACCGGCCCGGCCGGTCACCGGGGCGACCCCGGCACAGCCGGTCACGGTGGCGCCCCGGGCCCACCGCGCGCCGGGGACCCCGTCCCCGCCGCCGACGGTCCCACCGCCCGGTGCGCCTCGCAGCACCCCCGCGCCGACGGTCCTACCGCCCGGTGCGGCGTTCCCGCGCACGGGCCCCTCCGAGGCCTCACCGGTGGGGCGCCCGCACGTCGCTGGTGGCGCCGCACCGCTGTTCGCAGCGCACATCCCGACCGGCCGGCCACGCCGGTCCGACCTCCGGCGCCGTTCCCGCCGCCGCCAGTGGGAGATCGTGGGTCAGCGTCGGGTCGACGAGCTCCGCGTCCCCGCGTCCCCGCGTCGCCGGTAGGCGTCGGCGCGGCGTGCTCGCCTCCGCTCCGCGGGCAGGTCTCGCCTCCGCGGGGGGCGCTCGCCCTCCGGACTCGCTCGCGCCGCAGGGCTCGCTCCGCTCGTCCTGCGAGCCCCCGCTGCGGCGACCCCCACCCGCTGCGCTGCCTGGCTCAGGTCGCGGGCGCCCACCTCGCTCCGGGCGCGGCGGGAACGTGACCGGCGGGGCGGGGGACGCCCGGCGGTTGGCCGTCGGTCGCACGTCGGCCCTACCGTGGCGGCCACATCGAACATACGTTCGGTACCGGCGAGGTGAAGGAGGTGACGAGGTGGCCAGCTCACGCAGGTGGTCGCCACAGGAGCACGCCGAGGGGGTCGAGGAGCGGGCGGTCGAGGTGCGGCGCGCGGCTGAGGCCGCGGAGGCGCTGCACCGCGCCGAACGGGCCCGTCCGGCCGGCCCGGCCACGCCGCCGTTCGCCCACCTCGCGGTGCGGTCCTCCTTCTCGATGCGGGACGGCGCGATCCGGCCACGCGAACTCGCGGCGGCCGCGGCAGCCGCCGGGATGACCCACGTGGCGTTGACCGACCGCGACGGGCTGTACGGCGCGGTGCGCTTCGCCCAGGCCGCGGCCGCGGAGGGGGTGACGCCGGTGTACGGCGCCGACCTCGCCCTCGCCCCGGACCTCGATCGGCCGGGCTGGTCGGTCACGCGCGGGGGGCGTGACCGACCAGCGCCGAACCGGACCGGCCGCGATCCACGGGCGAGCCGACCCGGTCGCGGGCCGGGGTGGCTCGAGGACGACGCCCCGCGGGTGCGCTTCCTCGCCCGTGACGCGGACGGGTACGCGGACGTGTGCGGCCTCGTGACGGCCGCCCACGGCCACGCCCGCAGCGACCCGCACCTGGCCGCCGAGGCGCTCGCGGGCGCCACCTCCGGAGGTGTGGTGGCCCTCCTCGGTCCGGACGCGCCCGTCGGACGGCTGCTCGCCACCGACCGGATGGATGCCGCCGAGGTCGAGCTCGGCCGCTGGCTCGACGTGTTCGGCCGGGAGGGGGTGCGCCTGGCGGTCCGCCACCACCACGTCGGCCCGGGGACCCGTCCCGGTCCCGGTGGGGTGGTCGAGCCCGGCGACGACGTGCGCATCCGTCGGACGCTCACGCTGGCCGAACGGGTCGGGGTCCGGGCGGTCGCCGTCAACGACGTGCGCTACCTCACCCCCGAGGACGTGATGGTCGCCGACGTCCTGGCGTGCGTGCGCCAACAGGTCCCGCTCGGTCGCCGACACCTCGGCCGGTCCACCGCCGAGGCGTGGTTGACCACACCCGCGCAGATGCACGCCCGCTTCCACGAGCGTCCCGACCTGCTCGTGGCGGCGCACGAGCTCGCGATCTCGTGCGAGGTCGACCTCGGGATCGGCGGGCTGCAGGTCCCACGGCTGACCGGGATGTCGCCCGAGGCCGCGGCGGGTGAGCTCCACCGTCGCTGCTGGTCCGGGGTCGCCGACCGCTACCCACGGATCACCCCGCAGGTCCGCGAACGGCTCGAACGCGAGCTGGCGATGGTGGACCGCCTCGGGCTGCACGACCTGTTCCTCGCCGTCGCCGACGTCATCGCCGACGTCCGCGAGCTCGGCGTGCTGGCCGCCTGCCGGGGTTCGGCCGCGGGGAGCCTGGTGTGCTTCGCGCTGCGCATCAGCGACGTGGACCCGATCGCCAACGGCCTGGCGTTCGAACGCTTCATGAACCCCTACCGCGACGAGCTGCCGGACATCGACGTGGACGTCGAGTCCCACCGGCGCGAGGACGTCTACGACCTGGTGATGGCTCGCTTCGGCGAGCACCGCACCGCCTGCGTCGCCATGCTCGAGACCTTCCAGGCGCGGTCGGCGATCCGCGAGGTCGGCAAGGCGCTCGGGATGCCGGCGATGGAGCTCGACGCGATCGCCAAGGCGTTCAACCGGTCCCGGGCCCGCGACGTGCGACGGGCCGTCGACACGCTGCCCGAGCTGCGTGGCAGCCGGTTCGACGCGGGACAGCTCGACCTGCTGTTCGACCTCGTGGAACGCATCGACGGCTTCCCACGCCACCTCGCGCTGCACCCGTGCGGGATCCTGCTGGCCGACGACACGCTGACCCGCCGCACGCCGCTCGAGCGATCGGCCAACGGGTTCGCGGTGAGCCAGTTCGACAAGGACGACGTCGCGGCGCTCGGGCTGCTCAAGCTCGACGTGCTCGGGGTGCGGATGCTGTCGGCGATGCGCCACTGCCTCGACCTCGTCAACGGCACCGGCGGTGAGCGCACCGTCGTCCTCCCGGGCTCGGGGAGCGGAGGATCCGCTGGGGACGGCACCGAGGTGCACCTGCCCGGATGGACCGCGTCACGGGTCCCCGACCCGACGCTGCCGGGACGTGACGACAGCGGCTGCCTCGCGGTCGGTGTCATCCCCGACACCGACCCGGCGACCTACGAGCTGATCCGCTCCACCCACTCGGTGGGGGTGTTCCAGATCGAGTCGCCGGGCCAACGCGAGCTGCTCGGACGGTTGCAACCCGACCGGTTCGGGGACCTGGTCACCGAGATCTCGCTGTTCCGTCCCGGGCCGGTGAAGGCCGACATGGTCACGCCGTACGTGGCCCGACGGCACGGCGAGGAGACCTTCGCCCACGTCCACCCGGCCCTCGGCCCGGTGCTCGACGAGACCTACGGCGTGATCGTCTACCACGAGCAGGTCATGGGGGTCCTGTCGGCCCTCACCGGCTGCGACCTGGCCTACGCCGACCTGCTGCGACGCCAGCTCGGGGACGAGACCAAGCGCCCCGCCATCCGCGGGTGGTTCCTGTCGCGGGCCCGCGACAGGGGGGTGCCGGACGACGCGGCCGAACGGATCTGGGACCAGCTCGCCTCGTTCGCCTCCTTCGGGTTCTGCAAGGCCCACGCCGCGGCGTTCGCCGTCCCGACGGTCCGGTCGGCGTTCCTCAAGGCCCACGTGCTGCCCGAGTTCCTCGCGGGCCTCCTGACCCACGACCCCGGGATGTACCCCCGCCGGATGATCCTGGAGGAGGCCCGGCTGTTCGGCGTGGCGGTGCTCCCCCCGGACGTGAACCGCTCCCACGCGCCGTACACCGTCGAGGTGGTGGACCGGGGGATGGCCGACCACCTCCTCGGGCTCACCGCTGCGGTCCGGGCGGCGCAGCGCGGCGAGGACCCGAGGCCCCACCTGCCGCCCGGGTGGCGGTGGGGTCACCCGTCGACCGCCGTCGGAGGTGGTGCGGTCGTCACCGCGGCGGGCCCGGTTCCACCCTCCGGGTACGACGCCGGTAAGGCGGGTGGCGGGTACCGCCACGCCATCCGGGTCGGGCTGCAGGATGTGCGCAACATCACCGACGCCGAGGTCGATGCGCTCCTGGTCGGCCGACCGTTCACCTCCCTCGAGGACGTTCGGGCACGCGGTGGGCTCAGCCGTCCGGTCGCCGAAGCGCTGGTCGAGGTCGGCGCGTTCGACCAGGTCGCCGGCCTCGGACGGCGGGGTGGCCCCGCGTCGCGTGGGGCGTGCCGACTGGCGGTCGAGGAGCTGTGGCGCGATCGCCGCGGCGGCCGGGGCGGCCAGGCCGGGCGGGGCGGGCGGGGCGGGCGGGTCCCACCACTGGGCGCTACCGGTCCGGCCGAGCAGGCCGCGTTCGACCTGCACGCCGACCACACCCCCGAGCTCCCCGACGACGTCGAGGCGGCCCGGGTCCGGGCCGAGCTCGCGGCCACCGGGATGGACGTGTCCCGCCACGTGCTGAGCTTCTACGAGCCGCTGCTGGATCTGCTCGGGGTGACCCGGGCCTGCGACCTGCCACGCGCACCGACCCAGGGCACCGTCCGGGTGGCCGGGGTGAAGGTCGCGGTGCAGTCCCCGGCGCAGCGGTCGGGGCAGCGGGTGTTGTTCCTGTCCCTCGACGACCGGACGGGCCAGACCCAGACCACCTACTTCGAGCGCAGCCTCGACGACTGTGCCTGGACCGTCCTGCATGCCTGGCTGCTGGTCGCCGAAGGGCGCGTGTCACGACGCGGACGGCTCGGTGCCACCGTCACGGGGACGCGGGCGTGGGATCTGTCGCGGCTGTGGCGCGCCTGGCAGGAGGGGTGGCTGGACGCGGCGCTGGAGGAGCGCGGGACCCCCGCGCCGCACGAGCGGACCGTCAGCAAGCCGCGGGGTCTCGAAGCGTCCGAGTTCGGCCGTGGATCGCGGTGAGCACCCAGGTGCGGGCGGCGACCGTTAGCCTCGCGGTCGAGGTGGGAGGGGACGGTGACCACGACGGGCGATGAGGTCAGCCTCGAGCGTGTCGCCGAGATCGCGCGCAGCCTGGCGGGAGCCGCCGGTCTCGACGAGGTCCTCCAGCGGGTGGCGGACCTCGGCGCGCAGCACCTCGAACGTTGCGACGGTGTGAGCGTGATGCTGGTCCAGCGAGGCGGACGGCTCGCGACGCCCGCCTACTCGACTACGGTCGCACGCGACAGCGATCGGGCGCAGTACGACACCGGCGAGGGCCCGTGCCTGACCTCGATGGACACCCAGCGCACGATCGTGATCGACGACCTCGAGCAGGAGGACCGCTGGCCCCGGTTCCGCGAACAGGCGCTGGCGCTCGGGATCCGCTCCATGGCGAGCTTCCGGCTGTTCCTCGAGGGCGACACGATGGGGGCGCTGAACTTCCACGCCTCGACAGCGCACGCGTTCGGCCACCACGATCTGCTGCTCGGCGAGGTGTTCGCCTCCCACGCCGCCGTCGCGCTGCGTGCCGCCATCACCGAGGCGGGCCTGGAGGCAGCGCTCGAGTCCCGCGACCGCATCGGGCAGGCCAAGGGCGTCATCATGAACCGCGAGGGCGCCAGCCCGCAGCAGGCGTTCGATCGGCTCCGCGCGCTGTCCGAACGCCAGAACAGGCCCCTACGCGATGTCGCAGACCAGATCGCGCGGACCGGCGAGATCCCCGTCCTCGAACCGACGCGCAAGCAGCGCCGCGGGACGTAGCCGCCCTCGGCGCAGGCCCCGCATCGGTGCACCGATCGGGACCTGCGGAGGCACCTGACTGGCGGGCACCCACCGAGTCACGCCGCTGCTGGGATTGAACGGGCGTGACGCGCCATGAACGAGTGTGACAGACGATGGCACCGACCGCAGCCCCGTCCGGGCGGTCTAGGGCAGCGCCCCCGTCCGGGCGGTCTGGGGCAGCGCCCCCGTCCGGGCGGTCTGGGGCAGCGCCCCCGTCCGGGCGGTCTAGGGCAGCGCCCCCGTCCGGGCGGTCTAGGGCAGCGCCCCCGTCCGGGCGACGTGCTCGGCAACGTCGCGCAGTTTGATGTTCAGCTCCTGCGAGGTCCGCCGGAGCTCGTCGAACGCCTCGGTGGCGCTGATGCGCTCGCGCTCCATCAGGATGCCCTTGGCCTGCCCGATCCGGTCGCGGGACTCGAGCGCAGCCGCCGCGCCCTCCTTGGCGATGGCCGCCGCGAGCGCTGCCGAGCACTGGGCGGCGAACACCTCGCCGAGCACGACGGCGTCCGCGTCGAAGGCGTCCGGCTGCCGGCTGTACAGGTTGAGCGCGCCGAGACGGTCACGCTCGTGTCGGTGCAGGAACAGCTGGTAGGACGCCGCGCTGTTGACCCCCATGGCCACCGCTCGCGGACCGAAGCTCGGCCACCGCTCGTCCGCAGCCAGGTCGTGGCTGACCACCACGGGCTCGTTGCGGGCCGCGGCGATGCACGGTCCCTCGTCGTGCTCGCCCTGCGCCTCGTCCAGCGCGATCGCCACCGGATCGGTCGAGACGGGTGTCGTGGTCCCGCCGGCCCCGAGGAACATCACGTCCGCGACGTCGCAGCCGGAGACCAGCTCGGTGGCGAGGTCCACGGCCAACTGCAGGGTCTCGTCGACGTACTGGGTCGAGGCGAGGTCACGCAGCGCTCCGGCGAATCGCCGCAGACCGTCGTGAGCCACGACGGGGTCAGGGGACGAGACACTCACGGAGCATCCACCGGTGGACGAACCAGCGCCGGCGGCGGGATCTTCCACCTCGTGCCACGTTCTCCACCAGCCTACAGGTGGGCTGAGACCCAGCCGGAAGCGCGCGCTGCGGGTCACGTGGGGCACCCTGCCGCCGTCCGGTCGCGACCCACGCGGCTGTCCGCCCGGAGGGCACATGGCGAGGTGGCACGTGCTGACCGGCGGGGCCGCGGTCGTGGGGACGCTCATCGTCGCTGGCGCGGTCGTTGCCCTCGGGATGACGGGGGCTGCCCCGGACGAGGCCGACCCCGCATCCGACCGGCGCGAGGTGTCGCGGGCGGACCGGGCGGACGGGGCGGACGGGGCCGAGCAGGATGGCGCTGACGACCCGCCGGCACCCCTCGAGGAGGACGTCCCCGCCGCCGAGGTCACCGCCAGCCGCGAGGTCACCCAGGAGACCCTGTGGCTGTGCGGTCCGGACGCCGCGGTCGATGCCTGCCTCGGTGACCTCGCCGCGACGGTCGTCGCCACGGACGGCACGCGGCGCGTCGAGCCGTTCGTCCCGGCCGAGGATCCTCCGGTCGACTGCTTCTACGTCTACCCGACCGTGTCGCAGGCGGCGACGCGCAACGCCCCGCTGGAGATCAGCGACGCCGAGCGCGAGGTCGCCCGGGCCCAGGCTGCGCGCTTCGGCGAGGGGTGTCGCGTGGTGGCCCCCGTCTACCGCCAGGTGACCCTCCACGGCCTCGCGACGGGCGGGTTCTCCGACCCCGCGGCTCGCGACCTCGCGTTCGGGGACGTGCTGTCGGCATGGAACGATCACGTGGCGACCTCCGGGGACCGACCGTTCGTGCTCATCGGCCACTCGCAGGGGGCCCACGAGTTGACCCGGCTGCTGGCCGAGCGCATCGAGGGCGATCCGCAGCTCCGGCCGCGGTTGATCAGCGCCCTGCTGATCGGGGGTCAGGTCGAGGTCCCGGTCGGCGAGGACGTCGGCGGGTCGTTCCAGACCGTCCCCGCCTGCCGTGCCACCGACCAGACCGGCTGCGTGGTGGCCTACAACAGCTTCGCGGAGGTCCCGCCGCGCTTCGCGTTCTTCGGGCGCGGTGGTCACGGCGTCGAGGTCCTGTGCGTGCACCCCGGTGCGCCGGCCGGTGGCTCGGCGCCGCTGACCCCGTACCTGCCGACCGCGACCGTCGAGGGGTTCGACACCCCCTTCGTCACGGCCGAGGGGGCGGTCACGGGGGAGTGCCGGACCGAGGGGAGCGCCAGCTGGCTGCAGGTCGACGTCGACCCGGCGCTCGGTCTCGAACGCGTCGGAACCGGCGCCGACCTCGGTCCGGCCTGGGGGCTGCACGTCGGGGACGTCAACCTCGCCCTGGGCGACCTGGTCGAGCTGGTCCGTGCCCAGGTCGCCGCCGCGTCCTAGCCTCCACGGTCCCGCCCCGACCGTCCAGAGGTGCCCGCTTGTCCGCCGACGTCCCGCTCGTGCCCCGCGAGATCCTGTTCGGCAACCCCGAGCGCGATCAACCCTCGCTGTCGCCGGACGGCCGTCGCCTCGCCTGGCTCGCACCGGACGACGGCGTGCTCAACGTCTGGGTCGGTGGCGCCGACCTGTCGGACGCGCGGGTGGTCACCGCCGACCGCGACCGCGGGATCCACACCGTCGCGTGGGCCCACGACGGCCGCCACCTGCTCTACGTGCAGGACGCCGGCGGGGACGAGAACTGGCGGCTGCACGCCGTCGACCTCGAAGGTGGCGGCGACCGCGACCTGACCCCGTTCGACGACGTGCAGGCCCGGGTCGTGGCGCTCGACAAGCGGTTCCCCGACGACGTGCTCGTCGGCCTGAACCGCGACCGCCCCGAGCTGCACGACGTCTACCGCCTGCACCTGCCGACCGGCGAGCTGACCAAGGTGCTCGAGAACCCGGGTTTCGTGGGGTTCGTCGTCGACACGCAGCTGCGGGTCCGTGCCGGCCTCGCGCCCACCGAGGACGGCGGCATGTCGATCATGGTCCGCGACGGCGAGGACGACCCGTGGCGCACCCTCCTCGAGGTCGGCCACGAGGATGCCCTCGGGACGGGACCGATCGCGTTCGACCGTGACGGCGGCAACCTGCTGTGCATCAGCTCGGTCGGCGCCAACGCCAGCGAGCTCGTGCGGATCGACCTCGCCAAGGGCGACCAGGACGTGATCGCGGCCGATCCGCGCTACGACGTGGCCGACGTCCGGTTGCACCCCGACACCCTCGAGGTCGAGTGGGTCAGCTTCCTGCGTGAACGCGTCCACCACGAGCCGCTGGACGAGGCGGTGCAGGCCGACCTCGCCTTCCTCGCCGACGCCGAACACGGCGAGGTGGCCGTCCTCGGCGAGGACCACGCCGACACCACCTGGGTCGTCGGCTACCGGCGTGACGACGGTCCGGCCCGCTACCACCTCTACGACCGTCGGGCCCGCGAGCTGACCTTCCTGTTCGAGGACCGGCCGGCCCTCGGCGGCTACGATCTCGCCCGCATGGAGCCGTTCTCGCTGACGGCGCGCGACGGGCTCGAGCTGCACGGCTACCTGACCGCGCCCCACGGCGCCGAACCGCGCGGCCTGCCGACGGTCCTGCTGGTCCACGGTGGACCGTGGGCGCGTGACACCTGGGGCTACCACCCCGAGGTGCAGTGGCTCGCGAACCGCGGCTACCTCGTCCTCCAGGTCAACTTCCGCGGCTCCACCGGGTACGGCAAGGACTTCCTCAACGCCGGTGACCGGCAGTGGGGCGAGGCGATGCACACCGACCTGCTCGACACCGTCGACTGGGCGGTCGAGCAGGGGCACGCCGACCCCGATCTGGTGGCGATCTACGGCGGTTCGTACGGCGGCTACGCGGCGCTCGCCGGGGTGACCTTCACCCCCGATCGGTTCGCGTGCGCCGTCGACCTCGTCGGCCCCTCCAACCTCAAGACCCTCATCGAGTCGGTGCCGCCGTACTGGGCCCCGATGATCGCCCAGTTCCACAACCGGGTCGGCAACCCCGAGACCGAGGAGGCGTTCCTCTGGGAGCGCTCACCGCTGTCGAAGGCCGACCAGGTCGCCAGACCCCTCTTGATCGCCCAGGGCGCCAACGACCCGCGGGTCAAGCAGGCCGAGTCCGAGCAGTTCGTGGCCGCCCTGACCGAGCAGGGCATCGACCACGAGTACCTGCTGTTCGAGGACGAGGGCCACGGCTTCGTCAAGCCAGAGAACAAGATGCGCTTCTACGCGGCGACGGAGTCCTTCCTCGCCAAGCACCTCGGCGGACGCCAGGAACCCTGACCCACCTGTCGAGCTCGCAGGCGTCGTGCCCTGGCTGCAGCCGCCGCCGTCGCTACGAGCTGCCCGAGGTGGAGCGCATCGGTGCCGTCCCGACCCCGCCCATCCGCTCCACTTCGGCGTGGCGACCGAGCGTGGGCTGCCGGTCGCAAGGGCGCCGGACATGCTGGTGCGGGCGTTGTAGACATGGTGGGCGGCGACGGTCCGGAGCCGGTAGGACGAGGCGCGTACGCTTCGCCGCTCGGACGTGAGTCACGCCGGAGGTAGCGCCACCAGTGAATCCGGTGGTCGAGTACGGCCTGTTGTTCGTGGCGATCGGCGCTGTGATGATCGCCGTAGAGGACTCCGTCTGGGCCCTCTTGCGCTTCTGGGACTTCGATGGTTTCAACGAACAGGTCGAGCCGTTGAAGCGGTGGCTGGCCCACGCGACCTTCGTCGCCGCCCTCGCAGTCTCCGTGGTCGGTGCCATCTACCAACTGGTTCCCGTGCTCACCCGGTGACCGAGGACGTGGGCAGGATCCGCTCATCCGTACCCGAGGTCAGCGAGCCTTCCCGAGCCGACCTACCTGACTGCTGGCCTCTCCCTGCAGCACCACGACGTCGACGTCGTCGGCATCTTCGGGCGTTGCGACCGAGAACTGGGCTCCGGCCCAGAGAACGGTCACGGCGGCACGCACGACGCGCTCCGACCTGCGAGAACCTGGGCTCCTCCAGCCCAGATTCTGGAACCGGGCCTGGCGATGACGCACCGCCGCGCACGTCGCCACCCCATCCGTGACCGGCGCACCCTGGCGGCTCCGGGCGTCGCGTGCCAGTTCCTGGCTGCTGGGCGCCAGCAACCGTCGCCGACGCGCGCGAGACATCCCGTGCCCGGGACAGTTCCTGGCCGCCAGGAGCCAGGAACTGCCGGGGAGTCCGCCTCCGCGGAGCGCTGCAGCGCGGCGTCAGGATGGACGTGACCGCCGCGCTGCGGTCGTATGGGAGGCGCCTCGCCCGGCGGACGCCAGGAACCCATGACCCCGAACGCACGGATGCAGTCAGGGTGACTGCGTCCGGGTCGATCAGGCCCAGCCGAGCTCGTGGAGGCGGTCGTCGTCGATGCCGAGGTGGTGGGCGAACTCGTGGACCACGGTGATGTAGACCTCGTCGACCAGTTCCTGCTCGTCCTCGCAGACGTCGCAGAGAGCGAGGCGGAAGATGCGGATCACGTCGGGCAGGCCCCCGCCCCACTCGTCACGCTCGGTGAGCGGGACCCCCTCGTAGAGGCCGAGGAGGTCGGGCTCCTCCTCGTGGCGGTCCTGGACCAGCACGGCGATGTTGTCGAACGAGGCGAACAGCTCGTCGGGGATGGCGTCCATGGCGTCGCCGACGAGCTGCTCGAACCGGGGGAGGGGGACGGGGTCCACGTCAGCCGTAGGCCCGGTCGAGGGCTTCCACCAGCGACGAGGCGACGGGGACGCCCGCGGTCTCGAGCTCAGCTCGTGGGTGGGAGCCACCGTCGAACAGCACGCACCGCGCGCCGACGTGAGCGGCCGCCGCCGCGTCGTCGAGGGCGTCGCCGATGACCAGCACCTGCGACGGGTCGTCGCCCGTGAGGTGCGTCACGGCGGTCAGGTGCGCCTCGAGGTGGGGCGCCTTGTTGCCGCCGCCGGGTCCCTGCAGGCCGTCGATGCGCACGAACCGGTCCTCGATCCCGAGCTGACCGACGAGCGGGACGAGCTCGTGGTGGCGCCACATCGACAGCAGGGACTGCGAGCTGTCGGCCTCGGCGACCAGGTCGAGGGCGCGCTCGGCGTCGGCGGCCAGCCCCGCCCGGTGCAGCGCTGCGCGGTAGCCATCGTGGTACCGCTCGTCGAGGTGGGCCCACTCGTCCGCAGGGATAGGCCGCCCGAAGAGGCGCTCGTAGAACACCTTCACCGGGCGGGTGTAGAGCCGCTGGTAGGTGGCGAGGTCGATCGCGGGGAGACCGGCCTCCGCGAGGACAGCGTGGAGCCCCTCGAGGACCAGGTGCTGGTCGTCGAAGAGGGTGCCGTTCCAGTCCCAGACCACGTGTCGCATGGGCGCGGACGGTACCGCGTGGCCGCTGCTCAGCCGGTCAGCGGGGGAGGGTCTCGGGGCCGGCGACGTCGTCGGCCGGCAGGCCAGGGTCGGGGTCGAAGCGCAGGCCGATCGGACCGGCCGACGGACCGGGGACCACGCGGACGTCGATCGGGGCGTCGCCCCACCGGGCGACGAACCCGTCACCATCGTCGGTCAGCTCGGCCCCGAGGGTCGACCACAGCCGGCGCGCCGCGTCGAGGTCGGGGTGGGTCAGGGTCGGGCCGAGGAGGGCAGGAGCCTCCGGGTCGACCGGCGGCAGCTGGACACCGGCGCGCCGGGCCCACCCCTCGTCGTCGTGCTGCGGGCGGGCGATCTGGACGATCATCCCGCCGACCTGGGACGGACGCAGGAAGGCTTCGTGCCACTCCTCCTGGGCGGTCGAGACGTCGACGGTGTCGTAGCCCGCGGCCTCCAGGGTCGCGACGGCCTCGAGCAGGTCGGGCACCTTGAGCGTCAGGTGGTGGATCCGGGCGCCGAACCGTGCCACGAACCCGGCCGCGAAGCCCTCGGCCTCGTCGGGTTCGAGCAGTTCGAGCTTGCCGGTGTTGGCGAAGCGCAGCTGCCGGGTGCCGAACCCGCCGCCGCTGTAGCGGGGGCTGAGCCACACACCGCCGAGCGCTCCCTGCCACCGGGCGGCGGCCGCGTCCATGTCGGGGACCGCGACGGCGACGTGGTCCGGGCGGGCGGCGATGGGCACGAGGAGCTCCAGAGGTCCGTCGGGCGGGAGGTGAGCACGGGTGCGCACGGATGAGCACGTTAGGGAGCGTTCACATGCGCCGTCCAACCGGCGCTTGTCGCGACGCCGTGGCGGCCGGGCGGCGTTCCTCGGTGGCGGGCCGCCACGGCGGTACGCTGGCGAACGCACGTTCGCCCACCGTTCGGAGGTCGCCGTGGAGGTGCGTGAGACCATCCTCCACGTCGACATGGACGCCTTCTTCGCGTCGGTCGAGCAACGCGACGATCCGTCGCTGCGGGGCCTGCCGGTCGTGGTCGGGGGCGCCGGTGGGCGCGGCGTCGTCGCAGCGGCGAGCTACGAGGCGCGGCGGTTCGGCATCCGCAGCGCCATGCCGATGGTGCAGGCCCGGCGGCGCTGCCCGGACCTGGTCATCGCACCGCACCGGTTCGAGGCCTACCGCGACGCGTCGCGCGACGTGATGGCCATCCTGCGCGACGTCACACCGGTGGTCGAGCCGCTCAGCCTCGACGAGGCGTTCCTCGACGTGCGTGGTGCGGTCCGGCTGTTCGGCGACCCGGTGACCATCGGGCACGGCATCCGCCGCCGCGTCCGGGAGGAGCTCGACCTGCCCATCTCGGTCGGGGTCGGACCCACCAAGTCGATCGCGAAGCTGCTGTCGGCGCGCGCGAAGCCCGACGGGTTGCTGCACTGGCCGGCCGAGGAGGTCACCGACCGCCTCCGGCCGCTGCCGATCAGCGATCTGTTCGGCGCCGGCCCGAAGACCGTCGAGCGGCTGACCACCTACGGGTTCCGGACCGTCGGGCAGCTCGCCGACACCGATCGGCGGACCCTCCAGCGGGTCGTCGGGGAGGCCACCGGTGCCCACCTGCACGCCCTCGCCCGCGGCGAGGACCCCCGGTCGGTCACCCCGCACGAGCCGGCCCGGTCGATCTCCGCCGAGCGCACCTTCGACCACGACCTCGACGACCCCGACGAACTGCACCGCCACCTGCTGCGTCTGACCGAGAAGGTGGGCCGGCGCCTGCGACAGGCCGAGGTCGCCGGCCGGACCGTCACGCTCAAGGTGCGCTTCGCGTCGTTCGAGACCGTGACCCGGTCGACCACCCTGGCCGAGGCGACCGACCGTACCCACGACGTGCTGATCGCCGCCCGCGGGTTGCTCGACGGCCTCCGGCTCGAGCGGGTCCGCGTCCGGCTGCTCGGCGTCGGGGTCTCGAACCTCGCCGACGGTGACGCCTCACGGCAGCTGACGTTGGACGCCCCCGACGAGGCGCCCGGCTCGGTGCCGTGGGGCGACCGCCGGTGGGAGGACGTCGACCGTGTCGCGGATGCGGTCGCCGACCGGTTCGGCGACGTGGGGGTCAGCTTCGCTGCGCTGCTCGACGACGACACCGAGGACGGCCCTTGGGCGACCAAGCGGCAGGTCCGCGACGTGGCCGAACCGTCGGCCGACTCAGACGACCGGTAGGAACGAGACCGTGTTGCGCTGCCGTCGCCGACCGTCGAGGTGCTCGGCGAGCTCGTCGTACACGGCGTCGCCGACCATCCGACGCAGCTCGGTCTCCATGGAGCGGTAGACCGGCGTGGCGCTGACGAACGCGGTGTCGTCGTCGAGGCACCACCAGCCGAAGTCGGCGCCGCCCTCGCCCCAGTGGCCCCGCTCGTAGGCCGCGATCAGGTGGGTCTCGAGCGTCTCGCCGTCGTTGGCCGTCGACTCCTCGATGGTGCGGTGCAGCGGGACCTGCCAGCAGACGGTCGGCTTCCAGTCGGCGTAGTGCTCACCCTTGCGTTCGGCGAGGTGGTGCAGCGAGCACCCCTCCCCGGACGGCCACCCGGTCCGGTTGGCGAACAGGCACCCACCGTCGACGACCCGGGTCTTGACGTCCCCGTCCTCGTCGGTCTCCCAGATCCCGTCCTCGAGCGCCGTCGCGTGGTACTGCATCGTGGTCGGGTCGAGGTGCTCGCGCACGGCCTCGTCGTAGAACGCCGCCTCGTCGTCGTCGTTGAGGTAGGCCCCGTGGAGACAGCAGCCGATGGCGGGGTCCTGCTCGCCCGGGTGGATGCCCTCGCAGCCCTGGCCGTAGATGCAGCGGTAGCCCGACAGCAGGAACGAGATGTCGAAGGTGTAGCGCCGGTGGTCGTCGGCGGGGTCGTCGATGGTGACCCACTCGCGGGATGGCACGTGGCGCCTCGAGGTCGTCCGGACAGGGACGGCCAGGCTACCGCTGTGGCCGAGGGCGCCTCCGGCCACGGTCGCGGGGGTGCGGGGCCCTACAGTCGCGCCCCCGTCCGGTGGCCGCCGGGCACGCGAGGAGGTCCCGCAGGTGAGCGAGGTCGTCAGCTACGAGGTCGTCGACGGGGTGGCGCACGTCACCATCGAGCGTCCCGAGGTCAAGAACGCCATGAGCCTCGACGTCTTCGACCAGCTGCGCGCCCGCGCCGAGGAAGCCGCGGGCGACGACCGAGTCGGCGCGGTGCTGCTCCGCGGCCGTGGTGGGGTCTTCAGCTCGGGGCTCGACACCAGCGTGTTCGGTGCCCAGGCCGACGCCGCCACCGATGATGATGGCGAGCCGATCACCGGGCACGGGTTCATCGCGGGCCTGCAGGACGCCTTCACCGCGTACGAGACGATCGACAAGCCGACCGTGGCCTGCATCCAGAGCTACTGCTTCGGGGGCGGCATCCAGCTCGCGGCCGCCTGTCACGTGCGCGCCGTCGCACCGGACGCGCAGCTGTCGGTCCTCGAAGCCCGGTGGGGGCTGGTCCCCGACCTCGGGGGCACCTGGCGCCTGCCGCGGCTGATCGGACTCGGTCGCGCGACCGAGCTGGTCCTCACCGCCCGGCGGGTCGACGCCGAGGAGGCCGTCCGGATCGGGCTGGCCGAGTGGCTGCTCGACGGCGACGACCCGGTGGCCGACGCCCACGATCGCGTGCGCCGGCTCGCCGCCGGCCCGGGGGCGCTGCGGCAGAGCCCGCGCCTGCTGCGCGAGAACCTCGAGCGGGACCGTACGGCGGCCCTGCGGGCCGAGGCCGACGCACAGCTCGCCTGCCTCGGCGGCCCGGACTTCGTGGAGGCCGTCACCGCGTCCCTCGAGCGCCGCGATCCCCGGTTCGTCGGTCGGTGACCGGACGGGCGCGATGCGCAGCACGCTCGCCGGGTCGATCGGACGACCGCCAGGCGGTCCCGGTCGGACGACCGCGTGCGTCGCCCATGGCCCGTCGGTACGCTCAATCGACGTCGAGTCGAGGACACCCGATGCCCCTGTCGGAGCACGAGGAGCGCATCCTCGCGGAGATCGAGCGTCAGCTCGAGGCCGAGGACCCGCGTTTCGCTGCCCGCTCGCGCCGTCCCGCGTCGCTGACGTCCCTGTCGCGGACGCTGCGACTGCGCCTCGCCATCGGTCTCGGGATCCTGGGCGTCGTGGCCGTGGTCCTCCTCGTCGTCTCGATCGCCTTCGCCGCCGTGGGGCTGGCGATGATCTTCGCCGCCATCATCCTCGGCGTCTCCGCCATCCGCGAGACGGAGACCACGGCACCATCCCGGACCCGGTCCCCGGACGACGCCCTCTGACCCGGTCGCTCTGACCCGGTTACGGGCGCCGTAGCCGGGACGCGACGGCGGTCCCTGCACGTCGCAGGCCTGCCGTCGTGGCCTCGAGCGGCACCCGGACGGGGGACAGGACCCGGTCCCCGGTCGGCACCGACGCGCGCAGCTGCGCCTCGAGGTCGGCCACGAGCCGCTCCGCCTCGTGGGCGACCTCGTCGTCGATGTCGCCCCCGAACGCGGCGGCGGTCGCGAGCGTCGCGAAGCGGGTGCCATCGCTCGAGACCCGTCCCTCGGTGTGCCAGCGGTGCAGGAGCTCGTGCGTGGTCTCGTGCTCGGCACGGCCCACGCCGTAGCGAGCGCCCGCGCCCAGCAGCGATCGCTGGGCCGCCAGCACGCGGACCCGCGGGGCCGATCCGACCGGCGCCCCGCGTCGGCGGCTGGCAGCCACCGCCAGGGCCGCGCCGAGCGCCAGGAGGAGCCCTGCGACCCACGGCCACCACCCCGGCGTGGCCGCACCGGCGTCGGGGTCGTCACCGGTCGTGCCGTCGGTCGCAGCATCCGGCGTGGGCGCCGGGACCGGGTCGGGGGTCTCGGGCGTCTCGACCTGGTCGGTCTCCTCGGCCAGCTCCCGGAGCTCGCGGGCACGCTGCTCGCGGAGGTTCTCGACGGGTGCGAGGTCCTCAGCCGTCGGGACCAGCTGGGTCTGGTCGCTGCGCGGCGTGGGCTCGAAGGTCACCCACCCGTAGTCCGGGAAGAGCACCTCGACCCACGCGTGCGCGTCCGCGGTCGTGACCGTGTACTCGGTCAGGGGGTCGCCGGCCTCCGGGTCCGCGGCCTCGGTGACCGTGCCCGGCAGGAAGCCGACCGCGACCCGGGCGGGCACGTCGGTGGCTCGCAGCATCACCGCCATCGCGGTGGCGAAGTACTCGCAGTAGCCGATGCGGTCCTCGAGGACGAAGGTCTCGAGGGCGTCGGCGCCACGCAACGGGTCCACGTCGAGGTCGTAGGTGAAGCCGCCACCGGAGGTGAACCAGTCCTGGAGGGCCAGGGCACGGTCGGCGTTGGTCGTGGCGCCGGCGGCCTCGTAGACGGCCTCGGCGGCCTCGGCCAGCCGCGCGTACTCGCTCGGCAGCTCGGTCCAGCGGGCCAACGTCTGCGGGGTGTAGGACACCTCGCGGAGGTCCTCGAGCAGCGGGGCGGGACGCTCGGCCTCGACCGCGTAGGTCACCCCCTCGGACACGCCGACGCGGGGCTCGCCGCCGAGCCCGCCGTCCTCGGTCACGTTCCAGGTGGCCAGGAACCCGCCCTCGGTGGACCACACCATCTCGCGGTTGAGCGGCCCCTCGACCCGGGTCGGTTGGTAGGGGGCGGGGACGTAGATGTTGGCCAGGTCGAGGACCTCGACCTCGACCCGTGTCCGGACCGTCGCATCGGCCCGTTCCTCGGGGGGCAGCTCGCGATCGGCACGGTGGAGGGACGACTCGGCGGGTTGGTAGCTGCCGACCCCGGCGGGCCCGAGCCGCCAGGTGGCGCCGTCGAAGCTGTCGAGCCCGGCGAGGCGCAGGTAGGTGCGCTCGCTGGCGCGGATGCGCAGCACGTCGCGTTCGGTGGGCAGCTTCAGCCGTTCGGACACGTCCACGATCGGCTGGTAGCCGCGCGGGTCGCTCCCCCCGCTGAGGTCGACCCACGCGGTGGCGCCGTACCCGGGCAGGAGCAGGGGTGCGACGGCGGTGAGCGCGAGCGCGGCCGCCCCGACGGTCAAGCCGGAGACGCTGGCGCGGGGGCGGTCGTCCTGGTCGCCGTGGTCGGTCCCGAGCAGCAGCACCAGGCCGGCCGCGGCCAGGAACGGCAGCGCCCGGAGGAAGGTGCCGCCGTCCTCGCCCTCGACGGGGAAGGCGAGGGGGACCGCCCAGAGCACGAGGAGGGGGACGAGCCCGAGGCCCGGCCGGCGCCACCGGACGGTGATCTCGTGGGCGAGGTGCGCCACGAGCCACGTCCCGGTCGCGATGAGCAGGACGAAGGGTGCGGCCGAGACGGTCGGTGCCGTCTCGCCGCGCAGCCCGTCGAACGCCTCGGCGAGCAGGTCGACGAACGACCCCCACGACGTGGCACCGGGGAACAGCCCGACGTGCGGCAGGGCGGTCACGTAGGTGAACATCACCAGCGCGCCGACCGAGGACAGCGCGGCGGCCACGACGCCACCACGCACCTCGCGGACGAGCGCGGCGACCGCGATCGCGAGCAGCCCCGCGGCGAGGTACCGGCCCCGCCAGGCATCGTCGACGAAGAGCCGCGCGAACGCGGGCGAGGCCCCGAGCACGACGACCGCGAGCGCGGTGGCGAGGACGGCGTCGCGGCGCATCAGCGACCCACCGTCGCGCGCACGGGACGGCTGGCGACGACCTCACGCCACCGCTGATCGAGGCGGTCCCCGGGACCCATCACCGTCACCCGCCAGCCGGCGGTCTGGAGACGGGCGGCGGTGGCCTCGCCGTCACCCGTGGACCGGCTGCCACGGCCGGCGTGCAGCTCGGCGTCGATCAGGACCGCGACCCGGGAGGTGAACGCGCGGCCGGCGCGGACCAGCTGCTCGAGGGTCGTGGCGTCGGGGACGGGCAGGACGGCCACCAGCGCCCCGTCGCCCGCCAGCCCCTGTCCGAGCTGCTGGAGCACCGCCCGGAGATCGACGGGTGCCGGTTGGATCGTGGCGAGGTGTTCCAGCCAGGCCTCGGCGGGGCGGGCTCGAGCCACCGCGGTCAGCGGGCTGTCGACCAGCACCACCCCGCGGCCACGATCGGCGAGGTGGAAGGCCGCGGACGCGGCGACGCTGACGGCGGTCTCGATCGACGCGCCCGGACCGTGACCGTGGTGACGGTCGACGCCGACGTCGAGGAGGACGACCGCTCGGGGGTCCTGGGGGGCCTCGGCCTGCCGGACCATCAGCTTGCCCCGGTGCGCCGTCGACGCCCAGTGGACGCTGCGCAGGTCGTCACCCTGGACGTACTCGCGCACCGTCGAACGGTCCTCACCGGACGCCAGGGGGCGTGAGACGCCGTCGCCACCAGCGATGCTCGCACCCCCGAGCGGGAGTCCCGGAGGCAGCGACCAGATCGGTGGGTACACGACGATCGGCACCGTGCCGGGCAGCCGCAGCGTCCGCGCCACGAGGCGGAACGGGTCGCGGAGCTGGACCCGCAGCGGGCCGAGCGTGAAGCGTCCGCGCTGACCGCCTCGCAGGGGTGTGGTCAGCACCGTCCGCGCGCCGGGGGCCAGCGGGGGTGCCGTGACCCGACCGGCCGACGACAGCACCAGGGGGACCTCGTCGTGGAGCTCGAGCGTGGCCGTCGGCAGCCGGCCGACGTTGCGCAGGGTGACCTCGACGGCCGCCTCGGCGTCGAAGAACATCCGGCCAGGACGCACGAGGCGCGAGGTCTCGAGCGTCGCGGACGTCGACCAGACGAAGACCGCCGCGGCCAGGAGGAGGCCGACCACCGCCACCGCGGCGAGCTGCAGCTCGGCGATGCCGAGGACCCGGGAGGCGAGGTAGAGGACTCCGGCGGCGCCGGCCATGCCGTTCCCACGCTCGGTCAGCACCGTGTCAGCTCGATCCCGTCACTCGGTCGGCGCCGGGACACCGTCGATCACGTCGTGGATCACGTCCATCGGATCGTGCCCGGACAGCTGGGCCTCGGGACGCAGGATCAGCCGGTGCGGCAGCACGTGGGGGGCGAGGCCCTTGGCGTCGTCGGGGATGGCGTAGTCGCGGCCCGCCATCGCTGCCGCAGCCCGGGTGGCCCGCAGCATCGCGAGCGCGGCGCGCGGTGAGGCGCCGAGCTCGACCTTGGGGTGGGAGCGGGTGGCGCGGCAGAGCGCCACCA
This sequence comes from Nitriliruptor alkaliphilus DSM 45188, assembly GCF_000969705.1. GTDB lineage: Bacteria > Actinomycetota > Nitriliruptoria > Nitriliruptorales > Nitriliruptoraceae > Nitriliruptor > Nitriliruptor alkaliphilus. Next base: position 4,103,249 of record NZ_KQ033901.1, on the reverse strand, counting down.
GGTACCGCTCGAGCGGTTCGGCGACGTGCACGTCGCGGATGGTCTCGATGGCCGCGGCGATCTCGGTGGCGTCGGCGACGGGCACCACGTCGGCGAGCCGGTCACCGTGCCCGTGGGTCCGCAGGATCTCGAGCTCGTCGTCCGCGTCGGGGTAGCCGATCGAGATGCGCATCAGGAACCGGTCACGCTGCGCCTCGGGCAGCGGGTAGGTGCCCTCGAGCTCGATCGGGTTCTGCGTGGCGATGACCATGAACGGCGCCGCGAGCTCGTAGGTCGTGCCGTCGATGGTGACGGTGCGCTCCTCCATGCACTCGAGGAGGGCGGACTGGGTCTTCGGGCCGGCGCGGTTGATCTCGTCGCCGAGCACGAGGTTGGCGAACACCGGACCGGGCCGGAACTCGAACTGTCCGGTGTCGGGGGAGTAGACCGTGACGCCGGTGACGTCGGAGGGCAGCAGGTCCGGCGTGAACTGCACGCGGGCGACGCTGCAGTCGATGGAGCGCGCGAGGCCCTTGGCGAGCATCGTCTTGCCGACGCCCGGGACGTCCTCGATCAGCAGGTGTCCCTCCGACAGGAGGGCGATGATGGCGAGCCGGATGACCTCCGGCTTGCCCTCGATGAGGCCGCTGACGTTGGTCTCGATCCGGGCGAGGGTCGAGCGGACGTGGTCGAGGTCGGGTCGCCGGCGGGTCCGGTCACGTGCGGTGGGCACCGGGCAGCGGCCTAACGTGGGGGACCGGCGTGCAGCACGGCGGTCGGCATCGCGCGGGCTCGACGCGCCCGCCGTCCCGGGTCCGGGACGCGCCGATGGTAACCGCGTGTGCGGTCGGTGCTCCGGAGCCGGTGGGTCAGCGCGCGAGGGACCCGGCGAAGCCGCCGGCGTGCGCCGCGACGAGGTCGTCGTCGTCGGGGAAGGCGACCGTGCGACCATCGCTGCTCGACCACGGTGAGGGCATGCCGATGCGGCCGAAGACGTCGTCCGCGCAGGAGGGGCAGGTCACCCACCGCTTGGCCACCGTCACGTCGACGCCGCGGTCGTCGGTCGCCTCGGTGGTGAAGACCACGCGTGGGCCCGCTGCGGGGGTCTCACAGCGGTCGCAGATGTACGCCACGTCGGGCTCCTCTCGTGCCGCTCGCGCGGCGCGGTCGTCGGTCTCGCCTCGGAGCCCGAGCGTGCCCGACCCTGACGTCATCGTCAACGATCCGTGTCGGCCGGGGGCCCGTCCAGCCGGTGCGGCCGACTACGGTCGCCGCACGTGACAGGGAGGAGCGAGCCGTGCCCGACGTCCCCGACGTCCCCGACGCGCCCGTGGTCCCGCGCACCTCGCGGGGCGAGCGCACCCGGACCCGCCTACGGGATGCGGCCCGCCAGGTCTTCGCCGAGCGTGGGTACGCCGCCGCGCGGGTCGAGGACGTCGTCGCGGTCGCCGGTGTCAGCCACGGCACCTTCTACACCTACTTCACCAACAAGGCGGGGGCGCTCGACGCGCTCATCGACGAGACCGCCCGCGACCTGCAGGCGGTGGTCGAGGAACCGTGGGACGGACCGGACGCGGCCCAGGCGATCGCGGCCGTGATCGAACGGTTCGTCGGCGTGTTCGCCGAGCACGCCGACGTGATGAGCACCTGGCTGGAGGCGTCGGCGCACGAGCCGCACTTCCGCCAGCGCCTCCGCGAGGTCCGTGGCGGCTACATCGCCCGGGTCGCGGAGCAGCTCGACCCGGCCCTCGCCGGCACCGGTCACGACCCGTCGGTGGCCGCGGCCGCGTTGGTGGCGATGGTCGAGGGCTACGCGACGCAGGGGCTGCGCGCGGACGACGATGCCGACCGCGCGTCGCGGACCCGGACCCTGGCCGCCCTGTGGTTCGGTGGCCTGCTCGGGCTCACCCAACCCTCGTCCACCTGACCGGCTGGCTCGCCAGGGTCACCGGGTTCACCCGTCGATGGCGCGGATCAGGAAGGTCGCCATCTGCCCACGGGTGACGGTGTCGTCCGGGCAGTACCGGTGTGGCGCGCAGCCGGTGGTGATGCCCGACGCCGCGAGCCGCTCGATCGCCCCGGCGTGCGGCCCGCCCCGAACGTCACCGAACCGCGGTCCCGTGCCGCTGGTGGTGACCCCGAGGTCGAGCGCGCGATCCAGGAAGCTGGCCATCTGGGCGCGGGTGACGGTGTCGGCCGGGCAGTAGCGCCCCGACCCGCAACCGGTGGTGATCCCCGAGGCGGCCAGCTGCGCGATGGCCGGCGCGTGCGGGCCCCCGGCCACGTCGTGGAACCGTGGGGGAGCGTTCCGCTGCGGCGGATCGAGCGCACGCACGAGGAAGGTGGCCATCTGGGCGCGGGTGACGGTGTCGGCCGGGCAGTAGCGCCTCGGTGCGCACCCCGTGGTGACACCCATCTCCGCCAGCTGCCCGACCGCCGCCGCGTGGGGCCCGCTCACGTCGTCGAAGAGCGGCGTGCTGGTCGTCGCCCCGTGGGTGATCGGCACGTCGACGGTGCGCGTCCGGCCGTGGCTGTCGGTCGCCGTGACCTGCAGCGTCGTCGCCCCGAGCGGGACGGCACCGAGGTCGAGCGGGATGCCGAAGCGTGAGACCGCGGTGCCGGACAGGGCCAGCGAGCCGACGGTCACCCCGGCCGCACGGGCCCGCACCCGGACCAGGCCGCAGTCGTCGGTGGCCGAGAGGGTGAGCCGCGCCCCGTCCTGGACGGCGGCGCCGGCGGTGGGCGCGTGGACGACGAGGTTCGGTCGCTGGAAACCGCCGCTCATCAGGGGGCAGACGTCGAGGCGTCCGCTGGCGACGTACGGCAGCGGGACGCTCGTCGCGGTGAGGGAGGTGCGCAGGCCGACGGCGTCGGCTGGTCGTCCCGCCGCGCGTGCGAGGGCCAGGGCGCCGCTGACGACCGGTGCGGCGGCGGACGTCCCGCAGTACCACCGTCCGTCGGTGGGCGCGTGCGGGTCCGAGACCCGGTAGCAGCCCGGTGCGGCGACGTCGACCCACGGCCCGTGGTTCGACCAGGCGTACCGGGAGTCGTCCCGGGCGCTGCCCGCAACGCCGATGACACCGGCGTCCCCGGCCGGCAGGGCACCCACGTCGCTGCCGGCGTTCCCCGCCGAGGCCACCACCGGGACGCCGGCCGCGGCCGCGCGCGCCACGGCGTCGGACAGGTAGCGCGGGCTGGCCGTCCCGGCGCCGCCGCTCGCCGAGATGCTGATCACGTCGGCGCCGAGGTCGATCGCGGCGTGGATGCCGTTGGTGATGGACGACAGGGAGCCGCGGCCGTCCGCGCCGAGCACGCGGATGGGGAGCACCACGCAGCGGGGACAGACCCCGACGGCTCCGAAGCCGTCGCCACGGGCGGCGGCCACGGTCAGGGCGCTCATGGTGCCGTGGCCGTGGGGGTCGCCGCGGCCGTCCACCGTGCCCGCGAGCGCGTCCCAGCCTGTCCGGAGCCGTCCCGCGAGTTCGGGGTGTGGCTCCACCCCGGTGTCGAGCACCGCTACGACGATCCTCGGACCCTCGGTCCGTGCCCAGGCCGTCTCGAGGTCGAGCACCTCGGCCGCCCAGTTGCTGGCGTGGAGCGGGTCCCCGGCATCGATGCTGACGGGGACGTCGTCCTCGACGGCGACGACGTCCGATCGGGCCTCGAGGGCAGCGGCGCCGGTGGCGGTGACCTCCGCCGTGATCGCCGGGCCGCCCGGGGCGTCACGACCGGGGTGGACCTCGACGCCGGGGAGGCGATCGAGCACGTCGGGGTCCGCAGTGGTGGTGACCACGACCGTCCGGGCGCGCGAGGTGGCCGTGGTGCCGGCGTCGGCGGAGGCGCGACCGGGGATCACGGCGAGCAGCAGGACGGCGGTGGCCAGCAGGAGGCGGAGCAGGGGCGCTCGGACCGTGCGAAGCGTCGAGTCGCGTCGGGCCATCCGTGGACCTGTCCTTGACGGGCGGTGGGTGCCGCTCACCTCGTCCGTGAGGTGTCGCGCCCCCCGTCGGCACATCCCCCGCCGTCTCAACCGGTGTCCGGCGTCCCGGTGCGCCGGCGCACCGTGCCGGCTCCGATCTGGCTCCGATCTGGGCCCCACTTCGCTCCACCATCTCCGCCACAGAGGCGCCGCGAGCCGGCTCCCCGGCGTGATCCGAGGCCTGACATCGCCTGCGGTGCGCCACGGGGCGTGTGAAGGGAGCCGTGAAGAAACGCTTCTGACCTGCGAGAACACCGACGGGCCCGTTGACCGACCCCACGAGGTGCCGTAGAGTGGAGCGAAGTGGAGGGACTTCCCAACCGGGGGAGCCCACGACGCACACGACGGATGCCGTGTTCCTCGGAGAGCACCAGCACACGCTGGACGCGAAGGGTCGGGTCATCCTCCCTGCCCGCTTCCGGGAGCGGCTGTCGAGCGGGTTGGTCTTCGCGCCCTCCCAGGACCGTTGCATCGACGTCTACCCCCTGACCGCCTTCGAACGACGCGTGGAGGAGCTCCGTGCGCTGCCCCGGGAGGACCAGCGGGCTCGCCTCTACCTGCGCGTGTTCCTCGCAGGTGCCCACGAGGAGAAGCCCGATGCCCAGGGCCGTGTGGTCATCCCGACCCGGCTCCGCGAGTACGCCGCGCTCGACAAGGACCTGACCATCAACGGCGCGGACGAGAAGGTCGAGATCTGGGACCGCACGGCCTGGGACACCTACCGCGGTGCCGCCGAGGACGCCTTCGCCAACCTGGACGTGCCGTTCAACCTGCCCGTACCACCGGCGGTCGGCTCGTGATCCGCCCCACCGCCTGGATGATCCCCACCGCCCCCCGGATGATCCCCACCGCCCCCCGGATGATCCCCACCGCCCCCCGGATGATCCCCACCGCCCCCCGGAACCCTGCCGAGGAGAGCTCCGTGCTGCGCACCGTCAGCGACCTGCTCGCCGCCGTCCAACTGCTGCCGCCGACGGCGCGGGCCGAGGCGCACGCCCGCATCGACGCCGCCCTCGAGGGCGACGCCCGGACCTGCCGGGCCGCCCTCGGGATGCTCGCGCTCGACCTGGTGCCGGCTGCGGCTGCCGCTGCAGCCACGGCACCGGCCGACGCCCGCGACCTCGAGGTCCGCGTGCACGTGGTCGACCTCGATGCCCTGCCCGCCCGCGCGACCGCCTGAGCCGAGAGGTGCCCGTGTCCGCCGCCCAGCGCCACCACGTCCCGGTCCTGTTGGACCGGATCGTCGCGCTGCTCGGGGACGCCCCCGAGGGGCCGATCGTGGACGCCACGCTCGGTGCGGCTGGGCACGCCCGGGCGGTGCTCGAGGCCCGGCTCGCCCGCCACGGCCGGGCGTCGCTGGTCGGCCTCGACCGCGACCCCCTGGCGCTCGAGCTGGCCGCCGACCACCTCGCGGACCTCACGGACCGTTCGAACGTCGACGTCCACCTGGTGCGGACGCGTTTCGACGGGCTCGCCGCAGCCCTCGACCGCCTCGGCATCGAGCAGGTGGCCGGGGTGCTGTTCGACCTCGGTATCTCGTCCATGCACGTCGACCGGGCGGAGCGCGGGTTCTCCTACCGCCAGGACGGCCCGCTCGACATGCGGATGGATCCCGACGGCCCGACCACCGCGGCCGACCTCGTCAACGACCTGCCGGTCGACGAGCTGGCACGGATCCTGCGGCGGCTCGGTGAGGAACCGATGGCCGACCGCATCGCGCGCGCCGTCGTCGCGACCCGTCCCCACACCTCGACCACCGCCTTCGCCGCGGTCGTCCGTGATGCGATCCCGGCGGCGCGACGCCGCACCGGCGGTCACCCGGCGACCCGCACGTTCCAGGCGCTGCGCATGGCGGTCAACGGCGAGCTGGACGCGCTCGAGGCCGTCCTGCCCGACGCCCTCGCCCGGCTCGCCCCCGGCGGCGTGTGCGTCGCCCTCAGCTACCACAGTCTGGAGGACCGCGCGGTCAAGCGGGCCTTCGTCGACGCGGCTCGCGGGTGCACCTGCCCCCCGGGATTCCCGGTGTGCGCCTGCGGCCGCGTCCCCCTCGTCGAACACCTCGTCCGCAGGATCGAACGGCCGAGCGCCGCCGAGATCGCGGACAACCCCCGGGCGTCGGCCGCCCGGATGCGGGCGGTCCGCCGCCTCGACACCCGCACGCCCTTCGACCCCGATCCCGACCGTGAGGTGCCCCGATGAGCGCCATCGTCGGCCCCGCACGCGCCCGTCGCGGGGTCACCCCCACCGACCGCCCATCCGGTGCCCGCCCGCCCGGAGCCCGCCCGCACCTGCGTGTCGTCCAACCCGCACGACCCGTCCCGACCCTGGTCTACGCGCTGCTGACCATCGTCGTGCTCGCCGGCGCGATCTTCGGCACGGTGACCCTCAACGCCCTCGCGGCCGCGCACGCCGTCGAGAGCCGTGCTCTCGAAGCGCGGGTGGCCGAGGGTGAGCGCGCCTACGCCCAGCTGCTCGCCGACGTGGCCGCGCTCGAGGACCCGGCCCGGATCCGGGCCGCAGCCGAGGACCTCGGGCTCGTCCCGGCTGGTCCCTCGCGCCACCTGACGCTGCAGCGCGCGCTGCCGGCCGACGGCGCCGTGACCGAGACGTTGCCCGGCGACGCCGCCGACCCGCTCAAGCCCGTCCTGTCCGCCGACCGCTAGACCACCACGAGGCCCCCCACGTGACCGAACCCCGCCGCCTGGCCCTGCGCCCTCGTCGTCCCATCGCCCCGCGATCGGGGGCCAGGACGATGGTGCACCGGCTGCGGTGGATGCTCGGTGTGTACCTCCTGGTCGCCCTGCTCGTGGTCGGTCAGCTGATCCGCATCCAGCTCGTCGACACTCCGGGGTACGCCGACCTCAGCGCCTCACAGCGGGCCCGGATCATCGAGCTGCCGGGGGACCGTGGCCGGATCTACGACCGCGAGGGGGACGTGCTGGCGACCACGGTGCAGGCCGCGACCATCTACGCCGACCCACGGGCGTTCCGCCCGCGGCAGACGCCCGAGGGGCTGCAGGTCCCGCCGGCTGCCGATGCGATGCAGACCGCGAACCAGCTCGCCCCCCTGGTCGGCCGCAGCGCGGAGGACCTCGCCGAGCGGCTGACCACCGACGCCCACTTCGTCTACCTCGCACGGCAGCTCGACCACGAGGTGGGGGTGACCGTCCGCGAGCTCGGGCTCGAGGGTGTGGGCGTCCTGGCCGAGCCGAAGCGTGTCTACCCGGCCGGTGGTCTGGCCGGTCAGGTCGTCGGCTTCACCGGCATCGACGGTGAGGGGCTGCAGGGACTCGAGGCCCGCTACGACGACCTGCTGGTCGGCACCCCGGGCCTCCTGACCCTCGAACGCGCCCCGGGCGGTCTCGACATCGCCTCAGGCACGCGCGAGCTGATCCCCTCCGAGCCCGGCACCGACCTCGTCCTGACCCTCGACCGCGAGGTCCAGTACGTGGCCGAGCGTGCCGCCGCCGACGTCACCGAGGAGTTCGGCGCCGAGGGAGCATCCGTGGTCGTGCTCGAGGTCGCCACGGGCGACGTGCTCGCGATGGCGTCGGTGCCGTCGTTCGACCCGAACCAGCGGGGTGACGCCGACGCCTCGACCTGGCGCAACCGGGCGGTCACCGACGTGTTCGAGCCGGGTTCGACCCAGAAGGCGCTGACCATCGCCGCTGCGATCGAGGAGGGGCTGGTCCACGAGGACAGCGTCATGCGCCTCCCGACCGGCATCACGGTCGCGGGCAAGCGGTTCACCGACGCGACCCCGCAGCCGGAGGCCGACTGGACCCTGACCGAGATCATGGAGCGCAGCTCGAACGTCGGGACCATCGAGCTGGCCCAGCGCCTCGGCCCCGAGCGGCTCGAGGCCTACCTGCGCTCGTTCGGCGAGGGGTCCTCGACCGGCACGGGCTTCCCGGGGGAGTCCGCCGGTCTCCTGATGCCTTCCGAGGACTGGTGGGGGACCTCGCTGCCCACCATCGCGATCGGGCAGGGGGTCGCGGTCTCGCTGGTGCAGTTGGCGAACGCCTACGCGACCCTCGCCAACGACGGGGTCGCGGTGGTGCCCCGCATCGTGCGCGGCACCGTCGGCGACGACGGACGTCTGACCCCCGCTGCCGACCCGGTCGAGCGGCGCGTGGTCTCGGTCGACACGGCCGAACAGGTGCAGCGCATGCTCGAGACGGTCGTGTCCGGGGAGCACGGCACCGGCCACCGAGCGGCCGTCGAGGGCTACCAGGTCGCCGGCAAGACCGGGACGGCCCGCAAGCCCAGCGCGGACGCCCGTGGGTACTCGGGCGAGTACGTGGCCACGTTCGTCGGCTTCGCACCGGTCGACGACCCGGCCCTGGTGGTCGCCGTGATGGTCGACGAGCCGCGGCCCTTCTACGGCAGCATCGTGGCCGCGCCGGTCTTCAGCGAGGTCATGCGCGCTGCGCTCGCCAGCCGACGGATCCAGCCGGACGGCAGCGCCCTGACGCTCGACGACTCGATGCTGGCGGCCCGCGAGGCGCAGCGCGCCGCTGCCGAGGAAGCATCGGCCCAGGCCGCCGGGCCCGAGCACCGCTGACCGAGCAGGGACGGCCCGGCGGGGGGCCGTGCGGCCGCCTGGGGTGCACGGAACGGCCCCCCGTGGCCGTTACGCTCCGCCGGCGGGGGGCTGCCCGGCACCTGCCGTCCCCGTCCTGCCCTCCCGACCCGTCCGTTCCTGTCCGTCCCTGTCCAGACCCGACCGGAGCTGCCCGTGCCCGCCGCCCTCTCCGCCGTCGCCGACGCGCTGCCCCAGGCGCGCCGTGACGGCGGTGACGCGGACGTCGTCGACGCGACCCACGATTCGCGGCAGGTGGCGCACGGGTCGCTGTTCTGCTGCGTTCCGGGCAGCCGGGTCGACGGCCACGACCACGCGCCGAGGGCGGTCGAGGCCGGCGCCAGCGGGCTGCTCGTCGAGCGCTGGCTCGACCTCCCCGTCCCGCAGGTCAAGGTGCCCTCCGTCCGGGCCGCCATCGGGCCGGCCGCCGCGGTGGTGCACGGCCACCCGAGCCACGAGCTGACGGTCGTCGGGGTGACCGGCACCAACGGCAAGACCACCACCACGGCGCTGCTCGAGGGAGCCTTCGCCGCCGCGGGTTGGGGCACCGGCGTCATCGGGACCGTGGCGACCCGCATCCACGGTGACGTCGTCCCCGGCGTGCGCACGACCCCCGAGGGCACCGACCTGCAGCGTCTGCTCCGCACGATGTGTGACCGGGGCGTCGCCGGCGTCGCCATCGAGGTCTCGTCCCACGGGCTGGACCTGCGACGCGTCGACGGGACACGGTTCACGGTCGCGCTCTACACCAACCTGTCGCAGGACCACCTCGACTGGCACGGGTCCATGGAGGCCTACCTGGCGGCCAAGGCGCGGTTGTTCACCCCGGGCCTCAGCACCCGGGGGATCGTCCACCTCGACGGCCCGTGGGGCCGTCGCCTCCGGGACGTGGCCGAGATCCCGATCACCACCTTCGGGGTGGACGAGGACGCCGATCACCGGGTCACGGAAGTGACCACCGACATCAGCGGTGGGCGCGCGGTGGTGGTGAGCCCGGAGGGCCGCGAACTCGAGGTGCGGACCGGTCTGCTCGGTGATTTCAACGTCACCAACGCCATCGGCGCGGTGCTCGCCGCCGAGGCCGCCGGTGTCCCGATCGATGCCGCTGTCGAGGGCGTCGCCGCAGCCAGCGGCCCGACCGGCCGCATGGAGCGCGTCGAGGCCGGTCAGCCGTTCACGGTCCTGGTCGACTACGCCCACACCCCGGACGCGCTCCGGGAGGTCATCGCCGCCGTCCGCGACGTGCTCGATCCCCGCGGTCGCGTCCACGTCGTGGTCGGCTGCGGCGGCGACCGCGACCGAGGCAAGCGTCCGGCGATGGGCGATGCCGCGATGACCGCCGACGTGGCGGTGCTGACCTCCGACAACCCGCGGAGCGAGGATCCGCTCGAGATCCTGGAGGCGGTCGAGCGCGGGGCCCGCGCGGCCCTCGCCGCCGGCGTCGAGGCCGAGCTGCACGTCGAGGTCGACCGCCGTGAAGCCATCGCCACAGCGCTCGCGGGTGCGGGCCCCGGGGACGTGGTGCTGCTCGCCGGCAAGGGGCACGAGACCGGTCAGGAGTTCGCCGACCGGACCGTGCCCTTCGACGACCGCGAGGTGGCGCACGAGCTGCTCCGCCGAGCGGTCGCGGGACGTGGGGGACGCCGGTGATCGAGCTCTCCCTCGCACGCATCGCTGCGGCCACCGGCGGTCGGGTCGTCGGCGACCCCGAACGGACCGTCGACGCCGTCGCCACCGACTCGCGGACCCTGCCCGCCGGCGCCACGCTCTTCGTCGCGCTGCGTGGTGAGCACGCCGACGGTCACCGGTTCGTCGACGCTGCGGCGCACGGGGGTGCCGCCGCGGCCCTGGTCGAGCGCCCCGTGGACGGCATCGACGCCGTGGTGGTCGACGACACCTGGCGGGCGATCCGCGACCTCGGCGTCGCGGTCCGCCGCCAGGTCGCCCCGACGGCCGTGGCGATCACCGGTTCGGTGGGCAAGACCACCGTCAAGGACCTCACCGCGGCGGCGGTCGGGGCGGGGCGTCGGGTGGCCGCTGCTCGCGGTTCGTTCAACAACGAGCTCGGTGTGCCGCTGACCCTGCTGACCCTGCGCGAGCACGACGAGGTCCTCGTGGCCGAGATCGGAGCCCGGCACGTGGGGGACATCGCCGACCTGGCCCCGCTGGTCGCGCCCGACGTCTCGGTCGTCACCGCCGTGGCGGGCGTGCACCTGGAGATCTTCGGCTCCATCGAGGCCATCGAGCGTGCGAAGGGCGAACTGGTCGAGGCGCTCGGACCGGACGGCCTCGCCATCCTCAACGCTGCGGACCCCCGTGTCCGGGCGATGGCTGCCCGCGCGCCGGCGGCCCTGACGGTCGGGGCGCCGGGTGCGGACCTGACCGCCGAGGACGTGACGCTCGACGCGTCGGCCTACCCCCGTTTCACCGCGCGCACCCCGTGGGGCAGCGCCGAGGTCCGGCTCGCGACCCCGGGGCGGCACCAGGTCGGCAACGCGCTGCTGGCCCTGGCCGTGGCGGGCCACCTCGGCGTGGACCTGACCGCGGCAGCCGCTGCCCTCGGGGGGGCGACCATCAGCCCCTGGCGAGGTGAGGTCACCCGGCGCGGCGGCCTCACCGTCCTCAACGACGCGTACAACGCCAACCCGACCTCGGTCATCGCCGCGCTCGACACGCTGACGGCGCTCGCGGCCGGGACCCGGACCGTGGCCGTGCTCGGCGAGATGGCCGAGATCGGTCCGACGTCGTCCGTGGAGCACGCGCGCGTCGGCGCCGAGGTGGCCGGGCGCGGCATCGACCGGCTGGTCGTGGTCGGTGTGCACGCCGCGCCGCTCGCCGACGGTGCCGTCGACGCCGGTATGGCGCCGGAGTCGGTCGTGACCGTGCCGGACGCGCGTGCCGCAGCCGAGCACCTCCTGTCCGACCTCGCGGCCGGCGACGTCGTGCTGGTGAAAGCGTCCCGGGTGGCCGGGCTCGAGCAGGTGGCCGACCGGCTCCTCGCCGACGACGCCGTGGAGGTCGACCAGCCGTGATCGCGATCCTCATCGCCGGTGCCGTCGCGGGTGGGCTCGCGCTCATCGGCACGCCCCTGGTCATCGCCTACTTCCGGACCCGCGGGTTCGGGCAGCCCATCCGCGAGGAGGGCCCCGAGGCCCACCAGTCGAAGGCGGGCACGCCGACGATGGGGGGCACGGCCATCGTGCTGGCTGCGGTGGTGGCCTACCTCGTCGCGCACATCGGCAACACCGAGTTCACCGCGACCGGTGCCCTGGTGCTGTTCACGTTCGTCGGGATGGCGGTCGTGGGCTTCGCCGACGACTTCATCAAGGTGCGTCACCGTCGCAACCTCGGGCTCAACAAGACCACCAAGTTCACCGGGCAGGCGATCATCGCGGCCATCTTCGCCTTCGCCGGGCCGGCCTGGGCCGGGGTCGACCAGAACATCTCGGTGGTCGGGTCGATCGCCGTCGACCTGCCGTCGTGGGCGTTCTTCTTCTGGGTGTTCCTGCTGCTGGCCGGCGCGTCCAACGCCGTCAACCTCACCGATGGTCTGGACGGGCTCGCGGCCGGCTCCGGCTCGCTGATCTTCGGGGCGTACACGCTCATCGCGTTCTGGATGTTCCGCAACCCCGAGGCCTACCTCTTCCTCGAGATCGGCGACGCGCTCGACGTCGCGATCATCCTGGCTGCCGCCACCGCGGCGTGCGCCGGGTTCCTGTGGCACAACGCGCCACCGGCGCGCATCTTCATGGGCGACACCGGCTCGCTGGCCCTCGGGGGGCTGCTCGCCGCCGTCGCCATCGTCACCGGCACCCAGATCCTGCTCGTGCTGCTCGGCGCGCTCTACGTCCTCGAGACCCTCTCGGTCATCGCCCAGGTGGCCGTCTTCCGCACCACCGGCAAGCGCCTGTTCCGGATGGCGCCGATCCACCACCACTTCGAGCTGCTCGGGTGGCAGGAGACCACCATCATCGTGCGCTTCTGGATCATCGCCGGGATGGGCGTGGTGACCGGCCTCGGCGCCTTCTACAGCGAGTGGTTCGGCCGGGCCGGTGGTCTGCAGTGAGCGCGCCCACCGACATCACCGACGGGTCGCCGTCCGGCGCGCCGGTACGCCCCGGCGGCCTCGCGCGTCTGCGACAGCGGTGGCAGCCGGGACCCTGGAGCCGGGAAGCCACCGCACTGACGGTGGTCATCGCCGTGCTGACCATCGTCGGGCTCGTGATGAGCTTCTCGGCGTCCTTCGTGGACGCCGCCCAGGACGGCGACCCGTTCGGGGTGTTCCGGCGCCAGCTGGTCTGGGTCGCCCTCGGGGTACCCGCCTTCGTGCTCACCGCGGGCCTCGACCACCGCATCTGGCGGCGGCTGGCCTGGCCGATGCTGCTCGGCTCGGTCGTCGGGCTCCTGCTCGTGCTGACCCCCGTCGGCGTGGAGCGCTTCGGGTCCACCCGCTGGCTCGGCTTCGGCCCGCTCGTCGTACAGCCCACCGAGATCGCCAAGCTCGCCCTGCTGCTGTGGCTCGCCGACGTCCTCGAGCGCAAGCGACCGAAGGACGGTGCGCTGCAGGCCACCGACCATTTGCTGATCCCGGCGCTGCCCGCCTTCGGGGTCCTCGCCGTCCTGGTGCTCCTGCAGCCGGACCTCGGCACCACGGTGCTGCTCGGCCTGATCGTCGGGGCCGTCCTGTGGGTGGAGGGACTGACGGGCCGGATCGTGGGCTCGCTGCTGGCCCTGTCGGCCTTCGCGGTCGCGATCCTGGCGGTGGTCGAGCCCTACCGGTTCGCCCGCATCGCCGGCTGGCTGCACCCCGAGGACGATCCGCTCGGCAGCGGCTTCCAGCTCCTGCAGAGCTGGTACGCCATGGCCGACGGCGGGCTGTTCGGGCACGGACTCGGCAGCGGCCGTGGCAAGTACAACTTCATCCCGAACCCCGAGACGGACTTCATCTTCGCCATCGTGGGCGAGGAGCTCGGTCTCGTCGGTGCGGTGATCCTCGTCGGGTTGTTCGTGGCGGTCCTCCACCTCGGGCTCAAGATCGCCTACCTCGCCGAGGACCCGTTCGGGCGCACCATCGCAGCCGCGATCACCGCGTGGATCGTCGGGCAGGCGTTCATCAACATCGCCACCGTCATCGGGCTGCTGCCGATCACCGGTGTGACCCTGCCGCTGGTGTCCGTCGGTGGCTCGTCCCTGGTCTCGACCCTGGTGGCGCTCGGGATCCTGGTGGCCGTCGCCCGCCGTCCCGAGGCGCCACCGGTCCGCCAGCGCGCGACCGGACCTCGCCCCCTCGCCCCGCCCTCCGGAGGCCGATCGTGACCCGTCGTGTCCTCGTCGCCGGTGGTGGGACCGCGGGCCACGTGTTCCCCGCGCTCGCGGTCGCCCGCGCGCTCACCGTCCTCGACCCTGGTATCGAGCCGGTGTTCGTCGGGGTGCCGGACCGTCTCGAGGCCGATCTGGTGCCCGCCGCGGGCTTCCGCATCCACCACGTGGACGCGGTGGCGGTCCCACGCCGCATCTCGACCAAGCTCCTGCGTCTGCCGGGGGCCGTGCGGTCCGCGGTCCGTCGCTGCGAGGAGATCGTCGAGGAGGAGGGTGCCCTCGGCGTGGTCACCTTCGGTGGGTACGTCTCGTTCCCGGTCTCGTGGGCCGCGGCGCGGCGTGATCTGCCCCTCGTGATCCACGAGCAGAACGCCGTGCCGGGTCTGGCCAACCGGGTGTCGTCCCGGTGGGCCGACCGCATCGCCGTCACGGTGCCGGGTTCGGCCGACCGGTTCCGTCGCGCCGAACGGGCCGCCGTCACGGGCAACCCCGTCCGCCAGGAGGTGCTCGAGCTCGACCGCGCGGCGCGTCGGGCGGCCGCGCGCGAGCGGTTCGGCCTGCAGCCCGACCTGCCGACGCTGCTGGTGTTCGGGGGCAGCCAGGGGGCGCGCCAGCTCAACCGGGCGATCGTCGACGCCCTGGCCCGGTGGCGCACCGACCGGCTCCAGGTCCTGCACGCCGCCGGTCGCAGCCTCTTCGCCGAGTCGGCGGCCGCCTGGGAACGGGCTCGCGCATCGGCCGGAGGCGGGCCGACGTCCCGGCTCGTGGACTTCATCGACGACATGTCGGACGCCTACGCGGCCGCCGACGTGGTCGTGTGTCGCGCGGGCGCCACCTCGATCGCGGAGCTGACCGTGCTCGGCGTCCCCGCGGTCCTGGTGCCCTACCCGCACGCGACGGGCGACCACCAGACCCGCAACGCCGAGGCGCTCGCCAACGCCGGTGGTGCGGTGATGGTGTCCGACGACGAGCTCGACGGTGCCAGCCTCGTCGCAGCCGTGGAGCCGCTGCTCACCGACCCCGAGCGGCACGCTGCGGTCGCCGCCGCCGCCCGGGCGTTCGGCCGGCCCGATGCCGCCACCAACGTCGCGCGGCTCCTGCTCGACCTGCTCCCCGCGACCCGGAAGCAGCCCGACGACCCCGAGGGCTCGACGTGAACGACACGCTCCACACGCCACGCCGTGTCCACCTCGTGGGCATCGGTGGTGCTGGCATGTCCGGTATCGCCCGGATCCTGCTCCAGCGCGGTCACCTCGTGTCGGGATCGGACCTGCGCGAGGGGCGGGCGCTCGCCGAGCTCCGGGCCCTCGGTGCGGTCATCCACGTCGGCCACGAGGCCGCCAACCTCGGCGACGCCGACCTGGTGGTCACCTCGACGGCCGTCCCACCCGACAACCCTGAGCTCGTCGCCGCACGCGACCAGGGGCGGACGGTCCTGCGGCGAGCGCAGATGCTGGCCGAGCTGATGGCGGGGGAGCGGGCGGTCCTGATCGCCGGGACCCACGGCAAGACCACCACGACCTCGATGGCGGTCGTGGCCCTGCAGGCGGCCGGCCGCGATCCGTCGTTCGCGATCGGAGGCTCGCTCAACGAGTCGGGGACCAACGCGCACGCGGGCACCGACGGGGTGTTCGTCGCCGAGGCGGACGAGTCCGACCGCTCCTTCCTGGTGTACACCCCGGACCTGACCGTGGTCACCAACCTCGAGCTCGACCACCCGGAGGAGTTCACCGACGAGGAGGCGGTCGATGCCGCCTTCGACGCGTTCCTCGCCCGGCGCGTCCCCGGATCGACCGCGTGGCTGTGCCTGGACGATCCGGGGACCCGGCGGCTCGCGGAGCGGCACGACGACGTGGCGACCTACGGCACCGACCCCCGTGCCGACGTCCAGCTCGTGGTGGGACCCGCGGACGTGCACCGCGTGCGCCGTAACGGCGAGGACCTCGCGTCGCTGGAGCTGGCCGTCCCCGGACGCCACAACCTGCTGAACGCCACCGCGGCGATCGCGGTGTGCCTGGACCTCGGCGTCGACGTGGCCGCGGCTGCCCGGGGGCTGACGCGTTTCACCGGTGCGGCGCGCCGGTTCCAACGGCTCGGCACGGTCGGTGGGGTGCAGGTCGTCGACGACTACGCGCACCACCCGACCGAGCTGCGGGCGACGCTGGCGGCCGCGCGCGCCGGGTCGCCGGGGCGGGTCGTGCTCGTGGTCCAGCCGCACCGCTACTCGAGGACCCAGGTGCTCGGGGCCGAGCTCGGCCGCGCCGCCGCAGGAGCGGACCTGGTGCTCGTGACCGACGTCTACGGGTCCTCGGAAGCCGCCGTGCCGGGGGTGACCGGCCAGCTCGTGGCCGATGCCGCGTCCGCTGCGGGAGCCAACGTCAGCTACGTGCCCTACCTCACCGAGGTGGTCGACCGGCTGGCCGAGATCGTCCGGGACGGTGACCTGGTGCTCGTGACCGGCGCTGGCGACGTGACCCAGGTCGGGCCCGCGTTGCTGGCACGCCTGGACGGAGGGTCGTGACGAGCCCGGCCGCACCGGACGGAGTCGACGACCCGCTCGTCTCCGAGCTGCGCGCTGCCGGGGTCACCGGCGCCGTGCACCCGGGGTCGTCGCTCGCGGAGCTGACGACCCTCCGCGTGGGCGGGCCCGCGCGGGCGTTGGTCGTCGCCGATCGGGACGCGGACCTCGCGGGCGTCGGCGCGGTCTGCACCACCCGCGGCCTGCCGTGGCTCGTGGTCGGACGCGGCTCCAACCTGCTGGTCGCGGACGCCGGCTGGCCCGGGGTCGCGATCACCCTCGGACGTGGGTACCGCGGTGTGGAGATCGAGGGCACGAGAGCCCGGCTCGGTGCCGCCGAGCCGCTGCCGACCGTCGCGGTCCGGTTGGCGGACGCGGGGCTCGGCGGTGCCGCCTGGGCCGCCGGGGTCCCCGGCACCGTGGGTGGGGCCGTGCGGATGAACGCCGGAGCCCACGGCGGTGAGGTGGCCGACCACCTCGTGGAGATCGACCTCGTGCGCCTGCGGTCCGGGACGCGCGAGACGTGGCCCGCTGCGGCGTGCGGTCTGAGTTACCGCGCCAGCGAGCTTCCCGACGATGCCGTGATCGTCGCGGCCACGTGGGACCTGACCCCGGCCGAACGCGACGTGGTCCGCGCCGAGATCAAGGCCGTCCGTGACTGGCGCCGTGCACACCAACCCCTCAGGGATCCCAACTGTGGTTCGGTGTTCGCCAACCCGCCGGGTGACTCCGCCGGGCGCCTGATCGAGGCCGTCGGGGCGAAGGGGCTGCGCATCGGGGGTGCCGAGGTGTCGACCAAGCACGCGAACTTCATCGTGACCCGTCCCGGTGCTCGGGCCGAGGACGTCGTCGCGCTCATCGCCACGGTGCAGGACCGCGTCGCTGCGGCCCACGGTGTGCAGCTCCGTGCCGAGGTCGTCGTCGTGGGAGCGGCGGGTGGGAGCCCCGGCGGCGGAGGCCCGCGGTGACGGCCGGTGCGCCGCCGCCCGGTGACCGTGGCAGCGGTGGCCGGATCGATGATCGCATCGCCGAGCGCCGCCGGGAGGTCCGCCGCGAGCGCCAGGTGGCACGGCGACGTCGCACCCTCACCACGGTGGGGGTCGTGCTGCTGCTGGTCGCGATCTGGGCCGTCGAACGCAGCCCGCTGGTCGGGTTGGAATCGATCGAGGTCGTCGGGACCGATCGGTTGACCGAGGACGACGTCCTCGAGGCCGTCGATCTCGAGCTCGGCACCTCCACGCTGCGGCTCCGTCTCGGTCGGGTCGAGGAGCGTGTGGAGGCGCTCGCACTGGTGGCGACGGCCGATGCACGCAGGCTCGACCCGCTCCGCGTCCGGATCGAGGTGGTCGAGCGCGTGCCGGTCCTGGTCGCCCGCGGGGACGGACGGGAACTCCTGGTCGATCGCACCGGCCTCGTCCTCGCGCCCGGCAGCGTGGACGGCCTCCCCGCGGTACGCCTCGCCGAGGCGCCGCCGCCCCCGGGGGAGCGGGGACCGGACCGTGGGCCGCTGGCCGAGGCCGTCACCGCGTGGCGCGGGCTGTCCGGCCCCCTGCGCGCCGAGGTCGTGCGTTACGACGCCCGGGAGGCGGGGGAACTCGACCTGGAGCTGCGGTCGGGGGTGACGGTGCGGTTCGGCCGGGCCGAGCGCATCGACGAGAAGGTCCGAGCGCTGGGGGCGGTGCTCGAGGACGTGGGCGACACACCCGTGTCGACGATCGATGTGCGCGCCCCTGCACGACCGGTCGTCGTGCCCTAGCCCGATCACAGGATCCGCCGAACCAGGCCTCGGTTCTGCGGATCCCGGCCGCTAGCTGCGGTCGTGACCGGTTCGGGGGGTGTCCGCACCGAGGTTCCCGGGGTCTCCGTGACGGACGGACGTGTCGGGTGCTTGACCCTCCTCCGCCGACCCGTCTAGCGTCCGCCGCCACACCGAGGTTGACATAACTATCGACCTCTACTTGAGGTTCAGGGTTGCCGTCACCGCCCCTCGCCGGGGGGCACCGCCGGCCCCGGAGGACCCCGAGCGAACGACCCGGAACAGCCCAGAGCACCCCACGAACACCCCACGAACACCACCGACCGTGGTGCACCGCCGAGGCGGTGGGAGGGACAGACGCATGGCCGCCAGCCCGAGCAACTACCTGGCCGTGATCAAGGTCGTCGGCATCGGCGGCGGTGGCGTGAACGCGGTCAACCGCATGATCGACGCCGGCCTGCGCGGTGTGGAGTTCATCGCCATCAACACCGACGCCCAGGCGCTGTTGATGTCGGACGCCGACGTGAAGCTCGACGTCGGTCGTGAGCTGACGCGCGGTCTCGGCGCGGGCGCCGATCCGGACCTCGGCGCCAAGGCGGCGCAGGATCACCGCGACGAGATCGTCGAGGTCCTCAAGGGCGCCGACATGGTGTTCGTCACCGCCGGTGAGGGTGGCGGTACGGGGACCGGCGGTGCGCCGATCGTGGCCCAGGTGGCCAAGGAGCTCGGGGCGCTCACGATCGGTGTCGTGACCCGCCCGTTCACCTTCGAGGGACGTCGCCGTTCCGCGCAGGCCGAAGAGGGGATCCGTCAACTCAAGGACGAGGTCGACACCCTCATCGTCATCCCCAACGACCGTCTGCTGCAGATCGCCGACGGCGAGACCTCCGTGGTCGAGGCCTTCTCGCTGGCCGACGAGGTCCTCCTCCAGGGGGTGCAGGGCATCACCGACCTCATCACGACGCCGGGGCTGATCAACCTCGACTTCGCCGACGTGCGCACCGTCATGCGCGATGCGGGCAGCGCACTGATGGGCATCGGCAAGGCGCGGGGCGACTCGCGTGCCCTCGAGGCGGCGCAGCTCGCGATCAGCTCGCCCCTCCTCGAGGCTTCGATCGACGGCGCTCGCGGCGTGCTGTTGATGCTCGCCGGTGGTTCGAACCTCGGTCTCTTCGAGGTCAACGAGGCCGCGGACGTCATCACGCAGGCCGCCGACCCGGACGCGAACATCATCTTCGGTGCGGTGATCGATGACTCGCTCGGTGACGAGGTCAAGGTCACCGTCATCGCCGCCGGCTTCGACAAGGCCACCCCGCTCGAGCAGCACGGACAGTTCGTGCAGCGTGCGCCCGAGCCGGCGGCGCCCTCGATCGGGCTGATCGACGAGGACGAGGACGACCAGGACGAGGTCTTCCGTGCGGACCCGCAGCGACGAGGGGGTTCCGAGCGCATCGTGGTCGACGCGACCGACGCGACCGACGAGGGCGACGACGGCCTCGACGTGCCGTCCTTCCTGCGCTGAGCAGCGGCGGGGACCGCCCCGTGGCGCCGCTGGTCGTCCCCGTCGATGTCGGCCCCCACGCGCGCGCCGCGGTGACGGGCCGCGACCGTGGCGCGCCGCCACCGCCCGTCGGGGCCGCGGGGAACCTCAGCCACCGGCGCCCCCACCGGCCGGACGACCTGGCGCGTGCGCGTGCGCAGGTCGGCGCCGCGACCGGCATGCCGCCGGCCCGCTGGCACCTGCTCCACCAGGTCCACGGTGCCGACGTGGCGGTGGTCGATGCGACGACGCCACCGGGCGCCGAGCTCGCCGAGGTCGACGCTGCGGTCACCTGCGAGCCGGGACGGGTGCTCGCCGTGCAGGCCGCCGACTGCGTCCCGGTCCTGCTGGCGGGCCCGACGGCGGTCGGGGTCGCCCACGCGGGCCGACGCGGTGCCGTGCTCGGTGTCGTCCCCGCGACGGTCGCGGCCCTGGCACGGGTCGGCAGCCCGCCGGAGGCGCTGCACGCCGTGCTCGGCCCGGCCATCGGTGGCTGCTGCTACGAGGTGCCGGGCGACCTGCAGGAGACGGTGGCCGCGCAGCTGCCGGATGCGGCCGCCACCACGACCTGGGGCACCCCGGCCCTGGACCTGCCCGCTGCCGTCCGGTGCCAGCTCAGGGCCACCGGGGTCAGCCAGGTGGCGGACGTCGGGGGCTGCACGCGGTGCGACCCCGAGGGGCGCTGGTTCAGTCACCGCGCCGACCCGGCGACCGGCCGCCAGCTCGGGCTCGTGGTCCGTGACGTGGGGGTGGCCGCGTGACCCCGGAGCAGGTGGCAGCGCGCGTCGACGAGGTCCGAGGGCGCGTCGCGGCCGCCTGCGCCGCTGCCGATCGCAGCCCCGCGTCCGTGCTCCTGATCACCGTGACCAAGACCCACCCGCCGTCGGTCGCACGGACCGCGGTGGCCGCCGGCCTCGTCGACCTCGGTGAGAACCGCGTCGAGGAGCTGCTGGCCAAGGCGCCCCTGGTCGAGGGGGCGCGCTGGCACCTGATCGGCCAGCTCCAGCGGCGCAAGGCGCGCGACGTCGTCGGTCGCCAGGTGCTGGTCCACGGGGTCGACCGACGCTCCCTCGCCGACGCCCTCTCGCGGCGTGCGCAGGATGCCGGCACGCTCCAGCGGGTCCTGGTCCAGGTCAACGTCGGCGACGACCCCGCCAAGGCAGGGTGCGGGGTCGCCGATGCGCTCGATCTGGTGGCCTACGCTCGGCAGCTGCCGAACCTGACCGTCGAGGGACTGATGACCGTCCCACCGATGCCGCCGGACGGCGGCGACGCCAACGCGGTAGCCCGACCGCACTTCGCGCGCCTGCGTGAGCTGCGTGACGACGCACGATCGCGGTTCCCCGAGGTGGTGCACCTGTCCATGGGGATGTCGGCGGATCTCGAGGCCGCCGTGACCGAAGGTGCCACCATGGTGCGGGTCGGCACGGCGATCCTCGGCCCCCGTGGTGACCGCGCCTGGCGTCCGAGCGATGACCCGGACCACGACCCGACCGATGACCCTGCGTGACCCGGCCGCCGATGAACGACGTTCGACCGGCTTCGGAGCAGTGAGGAGCAAGCGTGAGTAGCGGCCTGTGGTACCGGACCCTGGTCTACCTCGGTCTCAAGGAGGAGCCCGAGGAGGGCTACGACGATCCGCCGGAGCGGGTCGTCGGCGGCGACGAGCCACGCGTCCGCGGCGAGGTCACCCACCAGCGGTTCGACCCCGTCGGCGACCCGGACGTGGACGAGCCGCGTCGGCGTTCCCGGGACGACGACCGTGGCGGCGCCGCCGACGACGGGCGCGAGAACGTGCGTCCGCTGCGGGTCGCCGACGCAGCGAGCGTGCGCTCGCACGGCGGCGCGGTACGCCTCGCCGTGGTCGACGTCGGCCGGTTCGAGGACGTCGAGGAGGTCGGCTCGCGCTACCGCACCGGCCAGCCGGTGCTCTTCGACGTCAGCGGTGCGGACGGCGCCGCAGCCCGTCGCGTGGTCGATTTCGTCGCCGGGCTGACCTACGCCCTCCGCGGCCGGATGGCGAAGGTCGGCACGCGCGCGTTCCTGCTCGTCCCCGACGGGGTCGAGCTGCCCGACGACGAGGCCCGCCGACTGACCGCCCTCGGCTACCGCCTGCCTCCGAGGAGGGACGACGCGTGATCGAGGGTCAGAACCTGCTGGAGGCGATCCTGACGACCCTCGTGACAGGGTTGTCGATCTACCTCCTGGTGATGCTGGCGTACGTGATCTTCTCGTGGGTGCCGCGTCCCCCCGAGCCCCTGGTCCCGATCAGGCTGGGGAGCGCGGCGCTCGTCGATCCGCTGATGCGCCCCTTGCGGGGGATCATCCCGCCGCTGAAGCTCGGCGGCATCGCGCTCGACCTGAGCATCATCGTGCTGTTCATCGCTGTACGTCTCCTGATATGGATCCTCGGCGGCCTCGCCGATGCCGTGCGCTGATCCGTCCACACACGACTCGGAGCTTGCCGTGGACCTGAACCCCGACGACATCGTCGGCTACCGCTTCAAGCAGTCGCTGCGGGGCTACGCCATCGACGAGGTCGACGACCTGCTTGATCGGCTCGCCGACCAGGTCGAGCGCATGGCGGCCGAGCTCGCCGCGCTGCGTGGCCAGGTGCAGGATGCCGAGGCCCGCGCGGCCGCCACGCGCGAGACCGAGGCCACCTTGCAGCGCACGCTGGTCGTGGCGCAGCAGGCGGCGGAACGCAACCTCGCGGACGCTTCCGCCCAGGCCGAGGCGACGCTCGCCCAGGCACAGGCCGAGGCCGAGCGGCTCCGTCGCGAGGTCGAGGAGGAGGTGTCCGCCGTCCGCACGGAGGCCAAGGCCACGGCCTCGCGGACCCTGGAGCAGGCGCAGCTGCTCGCGCAGCGTGAGGTGGAGGCGGCACGGGCACGGGTGGAGCAGGCCGCGGCCCGACACCACGAGGTGCTGGTCGGGGTGGCGCGCCATCGCGACGCGCTCCGCGGCCACCTCGCCGCGCTCGAGGAGCTCGTCCTCGAACCGGCGCCCGCCCCGCGAGCGGACCTGGTCGTCGGCGAGCTGCCCGACCGGGCTCCCGGGCACGGATCGGACGAAGGGGACGAGGGGGGCGACCACGCGGCGGACGATGCTGCGGTGGACGCCGGTCCACCCCTGACCGTCCGTGTGCACGAGGACCGCGGAGACCCTGCCGGTTACCCGCCTCCGGTAGGGTCGGAGGTCCGCGACGGGGACTAGTCCGTCGCGAGCGTCACCCGGGGGCGGTTCACGCGTTCTGTTGGGTGTGAAGGGACGACCTGCGGATCGGCCGTGGGTTCGTGAGCGCAAGGGTCACCGGTGATCTTCCTCAGTTTGGTCCTCGTCATCGTCGCGGCCGTCACGCTGGTGCTCGGGGTGTTCCAGGACGGGCTGGTCCTCATCTACGTGTCCATCGCCACCTGCGTCGCGGCGATGGCGGTGCTGGGCGCCGGTGTGCTCCTGCGCCGCCGCGAGGAAGCCAGCGCCGGACCCGCCGGGTACGGCGACGTGAGCCCCACCCGCGACGGTGGTGCTGCGGTCGCTCGCACGCCGGTCGCCATCGCTGGTGGTCGCAGGGAGGCCGCCACCGACGCCGACGTGGCCGACGTGGTCGACGAGCGGCAGACCGCGGTCGTCCGCAAGGTCGAGGCGACCCCGACCATCGGCGACGACAACGCAGCGTTCCGTCGCCCGGCAGCCGCGGGCGCGGCCGACACCGCTGAGGTGCCGACGTCCGCAGCGGGCGGCGCCGCAGATGCGGGTGTCGCCGCCGGCGCGGCGGCCCGAGCGGCGGACGAGCAGGACCCGGTCCGTCCGGTGGCGAAGCGCGCGGTGGTCAAGCGGACCCGCACCGCCGCGGCGACCGCACCGAGCAGTCGGACCGCCGCGAAGGAGCCGGCCGTGACGGACGCGGCGGAGGCCGAGGCGACGCTGACGCCGACCCCGACGGCGAAGAAGGCGACGACCAAGCAGGCGACCGCGAAGAAGGCCACGGCGAAGAAGGCCACGGCGAAGAAGGCCACGGCGAAGAAGGCCACGGCGAAGAAGGCCACGGCGAAGAAGGCCACGGCGAAGAAGGCGACCGCGAAGAAGGCGACCGCGAAGAAGGCGACCGCGAAGAAGGCCACGGCGAAGAAGGCCACGGCGAAGAAGGCCACGGCGAAGAAGGCGACCGCGAAGAAGGCGACCGCGAAGAAGGCGACCGCGAAGAAGGCCACGGCGAAGAAGGCCACCGCCTCGGGTCGTTCGGCCAGCGATCTCGTCGGTGTCCGCGGTCTCGGCCCGGCCAAGCGGGACAAGCTCGTGGCCCGCTTCGGTTCGATCGACGCCGTCGCTGCCGCCAGCGTCGAGGACCTCAGTGCCGTCCCGGGTATCGGCGAGGGCACGGCTCGGGCCATCAAGGATGCGCTGCGCTGACCGCGCCACTTGCACGTCCCTGACGCCCGGCCTCGTGCCGGGCGTCGCCCGTCAGTGGGCGGGGGCTCCGGCGCGTGCGGCCGCCAGTTCGGCCAGGGCGCGCTGCTCCTCGTCGAGCGTCGGACCACCCGGCCGGTCCTGGAGGGCAGCGAGCCGGGCGACGGCTCCGTGCACCGCGTCGAACCGTCGCCGGGTCGGACGATCGGGCAGCATCCGCCGGGTCGCCAGCAACCGCCGCCAGTCCGAGAAGGCGACCAGCTCCTCGTAGCGGAGCTGGTAGCGCGCCGTCAGCATCGGCACCAGCTGGACGAAGCGGCGGGCGCGCCGCCGGCGACCGACCGCGAGGGTGATGGCGCACCCCACGAACAGGGCGACGAACCCGAGCAGCAGCGCCCCCGCCACGATCACCCCGGTCACGTCGACGGCCAGCAGCGTGGTGGCGTTCCACAGGGCGTGGGCGGCGATCGCCGGAACGAGGCCGACGGCCGCCCAGGTCCACGGGCTGCGACGTTGTGAGATGGCCCAGCCGACGGCGAGGCCGGCGGGCAGCGCGAACAGCGGATGCGCGAACGGCGTGAGCAGCCCGCGGACCACGAAGGTGACGGTCAGCGCACCCACCTCGGCCCCCTCCACCAGGTAGAGGACGTTCTCGGTCGCGGCGAACCCGGCAGCGACCCAGCCGGCGAAGACCACCCCGTCCATCGTGGAGCTCACGTCCCGACGACGGGTCGCCGCGTACAGGACCCCGCCGACCTTCAGCACCTCCTCGACGATCGGTGCGGACACCACCAAGGTCGCGACGTCGCCCACCGTGATCGCCACGATCGTGTTGACCACGCCGGCGCCCAGCGCGGCGACCGTCGCGCCCCAGAGCGTGGCGTGCAGGCGTGCGGTCCAGGGTTCGGGCTCGATGCGGTCGAGCCAGGTGAAGGTGGCGAAGACCACCGCGAGCGGCAGGGCCGTCATGGCGACGATCACGGGGACGAAGATCACGGCCAGCACCGAGAGCGGCAGCACGATGGCTCCCGCGGCCAGGACCGGCACGCTGAGCCACGGGGGCAACCGACGTCCCGACGGTGGCACGCGGACGTGCTCGGTCCACCGCTGGCCGTCCCACCAGCGCTGCAGCTCGGCGTTCGCCGGGTCGCGGTACCACGCCGGTGGAGGCGCGCCCGGGGGTGGGCGGTGCGGCAGCGGGCTGCGCGACGACGGGCGTGGCGGCTGCGGCTGTGGTCGGGGTGGCGGGCTCGGCGTGGTCACCTCGGACCCACCGCCCGGCGTGCCCCCGCGCGGGCCGACCGCTCCAGGGGGTGGTCGCGGTAGCCGTACCGAGCCCCGAGCCAGACGTAGGCGGGGAACATCAGCGGTCCGAGCCGCTCGGTCTGGCGCACGTGGACGACCTCGTGGGCGAGGAGGACCTCAGGCGTCTGCTCGTACCGGGACAGCACGACCTGCCCGATGGTGTTCGCCGACGCCCCCACCGCCCGCAGCGCGTGCGCGGATGGGCCCCGCATCCCGTCGACGACGAAGCAACCGTGGGTGGTGTCCCACCGGGGGCGGCGCCCGGCGAGGGCCGCCAGCAGCAACCCCACCGCCGTCAGCGGTGATGCCCACAGCGTGGCTGCGGCGCGTCCACCTGGCGTGGTCGGGCGTGCAGGGGCCCACGCCGAGATGCGCTCGCCGAGGCGTCCCTGGGGGAGCGCGGCCCGAGGATCGCTCGCGGCCGACGCGGGTGGGAGCTCGCCGCGACGGACGCGTTGCGCCTCGCTGCGTTGCCGCGCGAGGCCGACGAGGCCGGCGGCCAGCGTGGCGACGGTGCCCGCCGCGCCGAGGCGCCGGCCGGCGCTCACGTCCGGATCCACACGCGTGCCTGGCCGAGGCCTCCGAGGTCGATCGCGACGGCGTCGGCGGTCGGGGCCCGGTGCACGTCGGTGGCCAGCACCTCGCGGGCCAGGAACGTGTACCACCCGCCGGCGTCGAGGTCGGCGTCGAGGGCTTCCGGGGTCACGGCCACGACCAGTTCGATGCGATCGTCGAGCTGCAGGCCGGCGGCCTTGCGCTGGTCGTTGACGGCGCGGACGAGCTCACGCGCGGCGCCCTCCACCTCGAGGTCCCGGTCGAGCGCCGTGTCGAGCGCGAACGAGGTGCTGCCCTCGGTGGCGACGGCCCACCCGGTGCGTGGGGTCTCGACGATCTCCACCATCTCGCGTGTGATGGCGAGCTGGTCGCCATCCACCCCGACGGTCGCCTCGCCCGTCGCAGCGAGCGTGGCGGCCAGCGCCGCCGACGCGTCGCCGTCGAGCTCCTTGAGCGCTGCGGCGACCTGCGGTGCTCGCTTCTGGAACGCGGGCCCGAGGGCGCGGAAGTTGGGCTTCACGGACCGTTCGACGAGGTCCCCGGTGCCGTCGGACAGCTCGACCTGCTTGACGTTCAGCTCGTCGGCCACCTCACCGACCAGCTGGGCGAGCCCCTCGCGCTCGTCGGGAGGGACGGTGATCAACGCGCGGGCGAGCGGTTGACGGACCTTGACCGCGCTGTCGGTGCGGGCCTGTCGGCCGAGCTCCACCACCCGTCGGGTGGTCGCCATGGCGGCGCGCAGCGGTTCGTCCCGCCAGGCCGGGTCGGGCACCGGGAAGTCGCTGAGGTGGACCGACGTCGGCGCCTCCGGGTCCTGGGAGACCACCAGGTCCTGCCACAGCCGGTCGGCGATGAACGGGGTGAACGGGGCGAGCAGCTGCGCGACCGTGACCAGGCAGGTGTGCAGCGTCGCGTAGGCGGCGAGCTTGTCGGCCTGATCCTCGGCGTCCGCGGACACGCCCTTCCAGAAGCGTCGGCGTCCGCGCCGCACGTACCAGTTCGACAGGTCGTCGACGAAGCGCTCGATGCGCCGCGAGGACGTGGTGACGTCGAAACGGTCGAGCGACACGTCGACGGTGTCGACCAGGTCGGCGAGCTCGGCCAGCACCCACCGGTCCGACGCCGGACGGTCGGCGACGGCGGGGACGGCGGGATCGGACAGGTCGATGCCGTCGAGACGCGCGTAGGTGGTGAGGAACACGTGGGTGTTCCACAGCGTCAGGAGGAACCGCCGGACGATGTCCTCGAGCAGCTGGTGGCCGACACGGCGCGACAGCCACGGGCTGCCCTCGGCGAGCATCAACCAGCGCAGCGCGTCGGCGCCGTGGCGGTCGATCAGCTCGTCCGGATCGAGGATGTTGCCGGCCGACTTCGACATCTTCCGCCCGTCCTCGTCCACGATGTGGCCGAGGCAGAGGCAGGCCCGGTAGGAGCTGTCACCGAACAGCAGCGTCGATTCCGCCAGCAGCGTGTAGAACCATCCGCGGGTCTGGTCGATCGCTTCGCAGATGTAGTCGGCCGGGTAGTGCTTCTGGAACTCCTCGACGCCGCGGTGCGGGTAGCCCCACTGGGCGTAGGGCATCGCGCCCGAGTCGAACCAGGCATCGGCCACGTCCGGGACGCGGCGCGCGGTCGCACCGCACGAGCCGCAGGGCACGGTCACGTCGTCGACGTAGGGTCGGTGCGGATCGAGGTCGTGGTGGTCCTCGCCGGTCAGCTCGGACAGGTGCGCACGCGAGGAGACGACCGTCACGTGGTCGCAGTCGTCGCACCGCCAGAACGGCAGCGGCGTGCCCCAGTAGCGGTCCCGTGACAACGCCCAGTCGACGTTGTTCTCGAGCCACTTGCCGAAGCGGCCGTCGCGGATGTGCTCGGGGTGCCAGTCGATGGTCGCGTTGTTGGCCAGGAGCTGGTCGCGGACCGCGGTGGTGCGGATGTACCAGGAGGGCTTGGCCCAGTAGATCAGCGGGCGCTTGCACCGCCAGCAGAACGGGTAGGTGTGGCGGTACCTCGACGAGGACACCAGGAGGCCGCGCGCGTCGAGGTCGGCCGTGATGGCCTCGTCGGCATCCTTGACGAACTCGCCCGCCCACGGCCCCGTGGTGAAGCGGGCGTCCGGGCCGACCGGGTTGACGACGGGCAGCCCTTCGCTGCGCCCGACGGCCATGTCGTCGGCGCCGAACGCCGGGGCGAGGTGGACGATGCCCGACCCGTCGGTGGTGGTGACGAAGTCGGCGGCCACGATGTAGCGCCAGTCGGCGGGCGCGCCGTCGGCTCCGGTGCTGGGCTGTGCCCAGTCGAAGGGCCCCTCGTAGTGCAGGCCGACGAGCTCGTCGGCGGCCACGGACTCGAGCACCTCGGCGTCCTCACCGAGCACGGTGGTGGTGAGGTCACGGGCGAGCACGAGCAGCTCGTCGTGACCGGCGCGTCGGGCGAGCACGTAGTCGACGTCGGTCCCGACCGCGCAGCCGGTGTTCGAGGGCAGGGTCCACGGCGTCGTGGTCCACACCACGAGCGCCGCCCCCCGGTCGGCGAGTGGTCCCTCCAGCAGCGGGAAACGGACGTACACCGACGGGTCGTCGGTCTCCTGGTAGCCCTGCGCCACCTCGGCGTCGGACAGGGCGGTCCCGCAGCGGCCGCAGTACGGCGCGACACGGAAGTCCTCGAAGATCAGGTCCCGGTCCCACAGCTGCGACAGACCCCACCAGAGCGAGTCGACGTACTCGGGGTCCATGGTGCGGTAGGCGTCGTCCATGTCGACCCAGAACGCGATCCGCTCGGTGAGCGCCTCGAACGCGCCGACGTAGCGTCCCACCGATTCCCGGCATCGCTCGTTGAACGCCTCGATGCCGTAGGCCTCGATGTCGGCCTTGGAGTCGAGACCGAGCTCCTTCTCGACCTCCAGCTCGACCGGCAACCCGTGGCAGTCCCAGCCACCCTTGCGGCGGACCGACGCGCCCTTCATGGTCCGGTACCGCGGGAAGACGTCCTTGAAGACCCGCGCCTCGACGTGGTGGGTCCCGGGTCGGCCGTTGGCGGTCGGCGGCCCCTCGTAGAAGGTCCAGACCGGCCCGTCGGCCCGCTGGCGGACCGAGGTGGCGAAGACGTCCAGCTCGGCCCAGCGGTCGAGCAGTTCACGCTCGAGGGCGGGCAGGTCGGGCTTGGCGGGCACCGCGGGCCAACTGCTGCGGGCGGTGTCGGGGGAGGGAGCGGTCATGGGACGTGCGCCTCGTTGCTGGGTGCCGTCCGCTCGGGACGGCACGTGTGCGTGCCGGTCTCCCGAGGGACGACGCCTGCGGCGCCGCGGTCCCACCCTCGTTGGTGCGGGGCCGTGGAGCTGCCCGCACCCGCTCGTCGCTTCCGCCGGGTCGCCCCGGTCGGCCCGCGTGCCGTGCGGGGCCCGTCCCGGCCTCCGCGCCGCCGGAGCGGGCCTCGACCGGACCGATCGGAGGTGATGTGCACGCGGGTCCCACCGCCGGCTTCCACCGTCCCGGCTCGCTCGTGGTGGACGGGTCCGCGCGCCGCGTCCTCGTCGTCTCGTCGAGCGGAGTCTACGGCCCCTGACCGCTCGTGGGAGCCGTGGAGGCCCGCCGCTGCTACCTTCCGCCGGCCACGACCCGGTCGGAAGCGCACACCATGGCGGCGAAGAAGCTCACCAAGACCCAGATCCGCACCCTCGAGGAGACCCTCCGAGAGGAGCGCGCGGGGCTGGTCGCCCAGGCCGAGGATCTGCGTGCCGAGGCCGGCGTCGACCGCTGGCGGGGCGATGGGTCCGGCGACGACATCGCCGACCGTGGGACCGCCAGCGCCGAGCGCGAGACCGCTGCCACGCTGTCGGATCACGCGAGCCGGCTGGTCGACGAGATCGACGAGGCGCTGCGGCGGCTCGATGCCGGCACCTACGGCGTCTGCGTGCGCTGCGGGCAGCACATCGGTTTCGACCGCCTGGAGGCCGTCCCCGCGGCGGCCCTCTGCCTCGAGTGCAAGCGCCGCGACGAGTCCGGACGCTGACCGCCGCCGACACCACGCCGGCACCGCCACCGCACCCGCTGGCCGTCCCGGTCGCCGCTCTGATCGCCGCTGCGGGCATCGTGCTCGATCAGGCGACCAAGCTCGTCGCGCTGCGCCTGCTCGAGCCGGGCCGTTTCGTCCCGCTGCTCGGTGACGGTGTCGGGTGGCAGCTCGTGGAGAACCCGGGCGCGGCGTTCGGGCTGCGGGCACCGACCTGGGTGTTCCTGGTGGTGGCCGTGCTCGTGGTCACGATCGTGGTGCGCAGCCTCCCGCACGCGCCGACGCTGCTGCAGGCGTCGGCCTACGGGCTGCTGCTGTCGGGGGCGATCGGGAACATGTTCGACCGGGTCCTGCGGGCGCAGGACGGGTTCCTGTCGGGCAAGGTGGTCGATTTCGTCGCCTGGGGCAACTTCCCGCGCTTCAACGCCGCCGACTCCTGGATCACGATCGGGTTCGCGTTGCTGGTGATCGCCCTCCTCCTCGAGGATCGGCGTGCGAGCCGGGCTGAACAGGCCAGCGCGTGACGGTCAGCGACGCCGCCGAGTTCCGGGTCACCGGTGCGGACGAGGGCGACCGTCTCGACGTCGTCGTCGCACGCACCCTCGCCCTGCCCCGGGCGCAGGTGGCGGCCCGCATCGACGCGGGCGACGTCACCGTCGACGGGGCGCCGGCACGCCGCAGCCACCGGGTCCGCGCCGGGGAGCGGGTGACGGTGGCCGCCGCCGAAGACGAGCCTGGTCAGCCGGCACCGCCCTTGCCCCCCGTGCGCTTCCGCGACGAGCACCTGGTGGTCCTCGCCAAGCCGACCGGCCTCGTCGTGCACCCCGGTCCCGGGCACGCCGACGGGACCCTCGTCGACGCGTTGGTGGCGGCCGGCGTGCCGTTGGCCCCCGCCGGCGGCGAGGGACGGCCCGGCATCGTCCACCGCCTCGACCGTGACACCACCGGGCTGCTGGTGGTCGCGTGCACCGATCCGGTCCACGAGGCGCTGGTCGACGCCCTGCGTCGGCGTGACGTGACCCGGCGCTACCTCGCGCTGGTCGCCGGGGTGCCGGACAACCGCGTCGGCCGGATCGAGGCTCCCATCGGGCGCGATCCCGATCACCGTCGGCGGTTCGCCACGGTGCCCGACGGCAAGCCCGCGGTCACCCGGTACGCGACGGTGGCCACGGGGCACGTCGACGATCGTCCCGTCTCGCTGCTCGCCTGCCGGCTGGAGTCGGGCCGGACCCACCAGATCCGGGTGCACCTGACCGCGATCGGTCACCCTGTGGCGGGGGACACGGTGTACGGCCCGCGCCCCGCGCTCGCGGCGGCCCTCGACCTCGACCGTCCCGCCCTGCACGCCGGACGGCTCGCGTTCACCCACCCGGTCACCGGCGAGGCGGTCGACCTCGCCGAGCCGTTGCCGGAGGACCTGGCCGCAGCGCTCCGGCGCGCCGGGATCGAGGTGCCGGACGTCGCCGAGGCCCTCGGTGATCAGCCACCGCCCACCGCGTCGGGTCGCGACCTCAGCTGACCCGGCCTCCACGCCGCGAGCTGACCTCGAAGGCGGCCCGGCCGAGGACCAGCAGCACCGCCCCACCGATCACCGCCTGCGCGGGGAGGGACAGCGCGAGGACCGTGCACCCGATCAGGCCGGCGCCAGCGACCCAACGTGGCCAGTGCCGCTCGTGGGCTGCCAGCCGGAGCGCCGCGAGGTTGGTGATGGCGTAGTAGGTCAGCACGGCGAACGAGCTGAAGCCGATCGCTCCACGCAGGTCGGCCACGAGGACCACCGCGAGGACCACCGCGCCGACCGTCAGCTGGGCCACGTGGGGGATGCGGTGGACCGGGTGAACGCGCGCCAGCGCGGCCGGGAGGTGACCGTCGCGTGCCATGGCCAGCTCGGTCCGCGCCACGCCGGCGAGCAACGACAGCAGCACGCCGGCCGCCGCCGCCGCACCACCGATCCGCACCACGACGCTGACGCCGTCGAGGTGCCCCGCCGCGGCCGCCGTGGCGAGCGGTGCGTCCGCCGCAGCGAGCGCGTCCGCGCCGACGGCCACCAGCGCTGCCACGGCGACGACGAGGTAGATGGCCAGCGCCGCACCGAGCGCACGCGGGACGGCCTTCGGGATGGTCGTGGCCGGGTCGCGGACCTCCTCGCCGAGCGTGGCGATCCGCGCGTACCCGGCGAACGCGAAGAACAGCAGGCCTGCGGCCTCGAGCACGGTCCGGGGTGTCGGTGCGGCACCTTCCACCAGGCGTCCGACGTCCCCGCCAGGTGCCGTCAGCGCCGAGACCACCACCAGCGCCAGGCTCCCGAGGACCACAGCCAGCCCGACCCGCATCGCTCTCGCGGTCCGGCGGACCCCGCGGGCGTCCAGGACCGTCAGCACGACGACGGCGGCGGCCGCGAGGGGCCGAGCCAGGTCCGGTGCGGCGTAGGCGCCGAACGTCAGCGCCATGGCCGCGCAGCTGGCGGTCTTGCCCACCACGAACCCCCAGCCGGCCAGGTGCCCCCAGGCCGGGCCGAGCCGCTCACGGCCGTACACGTAGGTACCACCGGCCGCCGGGTGGACCGCGGCGAGCTGGGCGGACGAGGCCGCGTTGGCCGCGGCCACGAGGCCGGCGAGCACGAGGCCGACGAGGAGCGCGACGGCCCCACCGACGGCCGCCGCCCCGATCGCTGCGAAGACACCGGCACCGACCATGGCGCCGAGACCGACGACGACGGCGTCGCCCACGCCGAGGTCACGGCGTAGCTCCGGCTGGGTCAACTCGTGCGCTCGCTGAGCGGGGGGAGGGGAGCCCCGGAAGCTAGCCTCACGCGCCCCGTGTGGAAGCTGCCCGCCCGTGCGCACCCCCGCACCGCTCCGTCGCCTCGACGTCGCTGCAGCGGCCGTTCGGCGCCGCCTGACGTCCCTGGCGATCCGCCCCGGGCTGGTCGCGCTGCTGGCAGGGGCGGTGCTGCTGGCTGGGGCGAGCATCCACGTGGCCCGGTTCCCCGACCGGGTCGACGCCGATGCGGTCGCTCGGGCACCCGCCGACGAGGTCGGGCCGCCGCCCGGGGCCGACCTCGCGGCGTACACCGAGGCCCGACACGAGCACCTGGCGCAGCTGCCAGCCGACGAGGTCGTGCGTGGGATCGCGTCGTTCCGCGAGCTCGTCGCGGTCGGTGATCTACCGGTGGACGAGGAGGTCCGGGTGGAGGAGCTCCACGTGCGCCTCCCCGCCGAGCTCGAGCCCCGCACGGTCCCCGCCGAGGGGGCGGGGGCGGCCCTGCGTGCGCTGTTCGCCGACGGGCAGGCCGAACTCGACGCCGCCATCGCCGATCTCGAGGGGCTGCTCGCCGAGGATCTCGGTGACGCCGAGTTCGAGCGGGAGTTCGAAGCTGAGCTGGCCCGCCTGCGGGAGCTGCGCGCGTCCGCGAGCGACGAGGCGCCGGTGGTCTTCGCCGCCGTGGTGGTCGCCAGCGCCGCGGACCTGCGCGACCTCGCGGCCGACCCACGGGTCCGCCTCGTCGACGTCGCCGGTCCGCCGGAGCAGACCCGAGGCACGCGGATGGTCGGTGTGGCGCCGACCGACCTCGAACGCGCGAGCACCGAACGCGAGGTCGCACCGGACCCGGCTCCCTGAGCGTCCCGACGTCGGGCTGCTAGCCTCCCGAACCACAGGCGTGTGGTTCTTCCCCGGCACACGCCGACGGTCGCCCGGTGGCGCCGTCCGAGGCTCGGCTCCGTCCGCGGATCGCCGACCGAGGGCGGCCCGCCGTGACCACCTCCGCGGCTCGTGCCGTGGGCGTCGCCGAGCGTTGCGCACCCGTCGTCGGGTGCTGAGGGGAGGAGCCGCGTGAGCAACCGGGACTCGTTCGTCCACCTGCACGTCCACACCGAGTACTCGATGCTGGACGGCGCCTCGCGCATCGACGACCTGGTCGAGCACGTGGCTCGCGACGAGCAGCCGGCGGTCGCCATCACCGACCACGGCAACCTGTTCGGCCTCGTGGAGTTCCACAACGCCGGGCGCAAGGCGGGTATCAACCCCATCCTCGGCTCCGAGTTCTACCAAGCCATCGGATCGCGGCGCGACCAGCAGCTCGGCGGCTCGACCGGCAAGGACCGCTACTACCACCTCACCGTCCTGGCCGAGAACGACACCGGGTACCGCAACCTCATCGCGCTCTCCACCCGGGCCTACCTCGAGAGCTACTGGTACAAGCCGCGGATCGACCTCGAGCTGCTCGCCGAGCACCACGAGGGCCTGGTGGTCCTGTCGGGCTGCCTCGGTTCCGAGGTCAACCAGAACCTGCTCAAGGGTGACGAGACGGCGGCGAAGCGGACCCTGTCGGACTTCAAGGACGTCTTCGGGCCCGAGCGGTACTTCGTCGAACTGCAGGACCACGGCATCCCCGAGCAGCGCCGGACGTGGCCGCAGCTGGAGAAGCTCGCGGCGGAGCTGGGCCTGCGGACGGTCATCACCAACGACTCGCACTACACCAACGCCGAGGACGCCGAGGCGCACGACGTCCTGCTGTGCATCCAGACCGGTGCGAAGATCTCCGATGCCGACCGGTTCAAGTTCCAGGGCACCGACTTCTACGTGAAGACGGCCCGCGAGATGCGCGAGCAGTTCCGCGACTTCGGTCCGGCGCTCGACGCCACGCTCGACATCGCCGAGATGTGCGACGTCGGGATCGAGTTCGACCTCGACCTGCTGCCGGCGTTCCCGTGCCCCGACGGGATGACCGAGGCCGAGTTCCTGCGCCACAAGGTGATGGAGGGCGCCCGCGAGCGGTACGGCTCGCCGGTCCCCGACGCCGTCCAGGAACGCATCGACTACGAGCTGCGCGTCATCGGGGACATGGGCTTCCCCGCCTACTTCCTCATCGTCGCCGACCTGTGCGAGCACGCCCGTTCGGTCGGTATCCGCGTCGGCCCTGGTCGCGGGTCGGCCGGCGGGTCGGTGGTGGCGTTCTGCACCGACATCACCCGGGTCGACCCGATCCGTCACGGGCTGATCTTCGAGCGCTTCCTCAACCCGGCCCGAATCCAGATGCCGGACATCGACATCGACTTCGACGACCGGCGCCGTGGCGAGATGATCCGCTACGCGGCCGAACGGTACGGCGCGGACCAGGTCGCCCAGGTCATCACCTTCGGCACCATCAAGGCCAAGTCCGCGATCCGCGACGCCGCCCGCGTCCTCGACGAGCCGTTCTCGGTCGGCGACACCCTCGCCAAGATGATGCCGCCGCCGGCGCAGGGCAAGGAGTGGCCGCTCGCCAAGGCCTACGAGATGTCCTCCGAACTGCGGTCGGCGCGTGAGGACCCTGGCTACGCCAAGGTGCTCGAGACCGCCGAGAAGCTCGAGGGTCTGAAGCGCCAGCACGGCATCCACGCCGCCGCCGTCATCATCGGCGCCAAGCCCCTGCCCGAGACCCTCCCGCTCCTGCGCACCGACAACGGCGAGATCGTCACCCAGTGGGAGATGAACGCCGCCGAGGCGCTGGGCCTGCTGAAGATGGACTTCCTGGGGCTGCGCAACCTCACCGTGCTGTCCGACGCCGAGCGGCACGTGAAGGTCAACCGCGGGGTCGAGATCGATCTCGACGATCCCGAGTTCCTCGGCGAGATGGACGACCCGACCACCTACGAGATGCTCGGCACGGGCTACACCCTCGGGGTCTTCCAGCTCGACTCGACCGGCATGCAGGCGCTGGTCCGCAAGCTCAAGCCCACGCGGTTCGAGGACATCTCGGCGCTGCTCGCGCTGTACCGCCCGGGCCCGCTGTCGATGAACATGCACGTGGCCTACGCCGACCGCAAGAACGGCCACGAGGCGGTCGCCTACGACCACGACGACCTCAAGGGCGTGCTCGGTGACACCTACGGGGTGATCGTCTACCAAGAGCAGGTCATGAAGATCGCCACCGACATGGCGGGTTTCACCATGTCGGACGCCGACGGCCTGCGGAAGGCGGTCGGCAAGAAGAAGCGCGAGCTGATGGAGTCCTTCAAGGACCAGTTCATCAGCGGGGGCGCAGAGCGCGGCTACGAGACCTCGCTCATGACCCAGCAGTGGGACATGATCGAGAAGTTCGCCGAGTACGGGTTCAACAAGTCGCACACGGTCGCCTACGGCGTCATCGCTTACCAGACCGCCTATCTCAAGGCCCACTACCCGGCCGAGTACATGGCGGCCCTGCTCACCTCGGTCAAGAACCACAAGGACAACAAGCCGCTCTACCTCAACGAGTGCCGGCGTCTCGGGATCCCGGTCCTACCCCCGGACGTCAACGAGTCCGAGGCCGACTTCACCCCGCGCGGCGACGAGATCCTCTTCGGCCTCGCGGCCGTCCGCGGCGTGGGGGAGGGGATCGTCGACCAGATCGTGGCCGCCCGCCGTGAGCACGGCCGGTTCACCGACTTCCGCGACTTCTGCGCCAAGGTCGACGGCGGCGTGCTCAACAAGCGCACCCTCGAGAACCTGGTGCTCGCCGGGGCGTTCCGGTCCCTCGGCCACACGCGCAAGGGCCTGTTCGCTGCGTTCGAACCGATCGTCGACGCCGCGATCACGCGCAAGAAGGCCGAGGCGGCGGGCCAGTTCTCGCTGTTCGACGGCCTCGGTGGTGACGAGGCTGGCGCCGCCGACGGCCTCGACGTCGACGACGGTCCGATCATCGTCGACGAGGAGTTCGACAAGGGCGACCTGCTCCGTCACGAGCGCGAGATGCTCGGCCTGTACGTCTCCGACCACCCGCTGTTCGGGACCGAGCGGGTGCTCGAGCGGGCGACCGACGCCACCTGCCTGGCGCTGCGTGAGAAGGACGACGGCGCGTCGGTCACGGTGGGTGGGGTGCTGACCGCCATCCAGAAGAAGTTCACCAAGAAGGGCGACACCTACGTGGTGGCCACCCTCGAGGACCTGTCGGGCAACGTCGAGGTCACCTTCTGGCCCCAGACCTACCGCGCCGCGCACGAGGTGCTGGTCGAGGACGCGGTCCTGATCATCACGGGCAAGGTCGAGAAGCGCGACGAGGCGGTCAAGGTCCTGGCCAACCGCGTCGCCGCACCGGACCTGTCCGAGGCGCTCGGTGCCCCCGTCATCGTGACCTTCGCTGCTGAGCAGTGCACGTCCGAGGCCATCCGACAGCTCAAGGGCGTTCTCGCCGAGCACAGCGGCGTCGTGCCCGTCCACCTGCGCCTGCTCGACCCGGACGGATCCTCCCGCCTGTTCAAGCTGGGCGACGACCTCCGCGTGGAACGTCGCCCCGGCCTGTTCGGGCAGATCAAGCAGCACTTCGGCCCGGACGCGATCGACGACGAGGTGGGGGACCGCACCTTCGGCGGTGACGAGCAGGAACCCCGCTGGAAGCGAGCCGGCTGATGCCTGCAGGTCGCGGGGCAGGCACGTGACCACCCCCGACTACGTCGCTGGCAACCAGCGCGCGTGGGATGCGCTCGCGCCCGGGTACGCGGCGACGGGCCGTCGGCTGTGGGCGGCGCAGGAGCCGTCGTGGGGCATCTGGGGCGTCCAGGAGTCCGAGCTCGGTCTCCTGGCGGACGTCGAGGGCGGTGATGCGCTCGAGCTCGGCTGCGGGACGGGGTACGTGTCGGCGTGGCTCGCCCGTCGCGGTGCGCGGCCCGTGGGTCTCGATCCGTCGTGGCGTCAGCTCGAGACCGCGCGCGCCTGCCAGCGGGAGTTCGACCTCCACTTCCCGCTGGTGTGCGCCATCGCCGAGGCCGTCCCGTTGCCCGCCGCGTCGTTCGACCTGGTCGTCTCCGAGTACGGCGCGGCGATTTGGAGCGATCCGTACCGGTGGATCCCCGAGGCGGCGCGGGTGCTGCGGCCGGGTGGAGAGCTGATCTTCCTCGGCAACGCCAGCCTCCTGACGCTGTGCGTGCAGGACGACGAGAACGAACCCGCCACCGACCGCCTGCTGCGTCCGCAACGTGGCATGCACCGCTTCGAGTGGCCGGACAGCGACGAGGTCGAGTTCCACCTCAGCCACGGTGACTGGATCGCGCTGCTCCGCGAGCACGGGTTCGACGTGCTCGCCCTGCACGAGCTGTATCCACCTGCCGACGCGACCTCGGGTGCGGGTTTCGTCGATCACGCCTGGGCGAGCCGCTGGCCGAGCGAGGAGGTCTGGCGGGCGAGACGCCGCCCCTGACGGGGCTCGCCGGCTGCGCCGCCTGCGGTGGTCACTCCGTGGGCCGCGCGATGGTCCAGGTGCTCGTCGGTGTGGCGACGGCACGGAGCCTGGCTGCTTCGAGTTCGGTGGTGAGCGCGTCGGGGCTGAGCAGTTCGGTCTCGTAGTGCTGGGACCAACTCACACCGTCGAGCGTCATCGTCGTGGTGGCGCGCAGCCACGTGTCCCGGCGCTCGTGGATGGTCGTCGTCAGCTCGAGGTCGCCGGCCGCGGTCGCCAGGCGCTGGCTGTTCGTGCCCACCTCGTAGCGGTCGCTCGACGCGTCGTGGTGCTGCAGGAACGCCTCCCCGTCCGCCACGAGGTGGCGGCGGACCGTTGCGAGCAAAGCTCGGCGCGTCGCTCGGTCCGGCACGTTGACCAGGTGACTGGCGAGCACGACGGCGTCGAAGCCCCGGTCGAGATCGAGCTCCTCGATGCGTGACCGGACGCTGCGGACACGCCGATCGACGTGGGCGAGCATGGCGTCGGACTCGTCCACCGCGGCGACCTCGTGGCCGCGCTGGACGAGCAGGTTCGCGAGGCGGCCGACGCCACAGCCGAGATCGAGCACCGAGGCGGAGGCCGGCACGCGCTCGAGGACGGGCGTGAAGGTCGGCTCGGCCGGCAAGGCGAGGTAGACCGGCACGGGGGAACCATCTGGGGTGACCGCCGTCTGGTCCATCGGCTCAGGCCCTCGCGTTGCCCATCGCGCCCAGTCTGGTCGCCGTGCCCCGGCGTGACAGCCGTGTGCGGTCCGCGCGGAGCTGTGTCGCCCACGGCTCATGGGCACGGCAGACAGGCAGGCACGGTGCGTGGCCACCCGTGGTGGGTGGTCACGCACCGTGTGGTCGATGCAGGTCGCGCTGGCGAAGGCCGACGGACAGCCGTGCTCAGAACGGCATCGTCGGGTCGGCGGGGTCCGGCGGGTCGCCGGGTGGGTCGGTGGTCCGTGGGCGCGTCCGGTCGGGTGCGCGTGGCTGCGGACCGTGCCGGGGGTGCCGACCGGGCTGTCTGGGCTCGCCGCGGCGCGCGTCGCTGTGGTGCCGGTCGGGTGGTCCGCGGCGGCCGCTTCGGTCGAGGTCGACGGGTGGGCCGCGGTGGTGGTCGTCGGGTGGTCGCCAGGTGGTGGGGAGGGTGCGGACGGTCAGGCCGGTGCGGGGGTGGTGCCAGGTGCGGGTGCCGTCGGCGGTGCCGGTGGCGGTCCATCCGTCGGCCTCTTTGCGGCGGTTGGCGGGGCCGCAGAGGGGGGCGAGGTTGGCGATGTCGGTGGGGCCACCGGCGGTGGCGGGGACGGCGTGGTCGAGGTCACAGACCCGTGCGGCGGTGGGGCAGTTGCCGGGTTCGGTGCAGGTGTCGTGCACCGCGAGGGCCGCGTCGGCCAGCCAGCCGGGTGGCCGGCGGGTGCGGGTGCCGACGCCGACGACCTTGCCGTCCTCGAGCAGCACGAGGCGTAGGTCGGTGCCGTGCTCGTCGACCAGCCGTCGTGCGGTGGGGCTGTCGACGTGCATGACCCCGCCGGCCAACGTCGTGAGCAGCTGGGCGGACAGGTGATCGCCGAGGAGGGTGTCGAGCTCGGCTCGCATGATCAGGGTGGGTGGCCGCACCGCCCCAGCCTGACCAGCCGTGTCGTCGGTGGGGCCGCCGCGGCGGCACAGGTCGATCAGCCGGGCGGCGCGTGCCCGCCCTGCGGTCAGCCGGTTCGCGGCGAGGGCATCGTCATCGGGTCGGTCGCCGAACCGGTCGCGGGTGGCGGTCCCGGTCGGGCCGGGGTCGGTGGCGCCGTCGAGGGCGGCGAACCCGACCGGTCCGAAGTCGCCGTGGAACCGGCCACCGGACCCGTCCAGACGTGGTTGCAGGACGAAGATGTCGTCCGCAACAGCAGGCTCCTGTTCGCCGGCGTCTTCGGACTGGAGGTCGGTCAACGCCCAGGACACCACGTTGGCCAGCGCGTCCGGGTCGGCGCCCGCGGCACCGTCGATGGCACGCGCGAGCGCGGCGTCGAGCCGGTCGTCGAGGTGGCGTGGGCTGCGTTCGACCTTCAACGCGACGGCGCGGACCTGGGACCAGGACACCTCACCCGCACCGAACGCCGCCCGCAGCGACGGCAGGCGGCGGCACACCTGTGCGGCGCAGGTCAGCATGCGCCGGTCCGAGCGGGTGGAGCGGCCCACGATGGCCAGCCACTGCTCCAACCCCACACCCGTGGCTGTCGGCGCGACACCGGCGTCCTCGAGGACCAGGATGGCCTCGACCAGTCGTGCGGTCATCCGCTCGGTGTCGACCGCCAGCTGCAGCAACGAGGCCAGCTCGGGGACCTCGGCCAGCACCGGCAGACCGAACGGCGGCGGCTCGGGGTGGCCCGGACGGTCATCCGGGTCGGGGGTGGCAGCGGCAGCAGGTGTTCCCATCGCCACGCATCATGCCCGACCCCTGTGACACCACCGCCGGCTATCCACAGGCCTCGCCGGTCGGCGGCCGCGGGGTCCCTCGGGCCCCCGTCGAACCGCCCTACGCTCCGCCCATCCCGTCGCGTGAGGTCCCCGTTGGTCGTCCGGTCCGTCCTGGTCTTCGGTGCTGCAGCGCTCGCCGAGATCGCGGGTGCGTGGCTGGTGTGGCAGGGGGTGCGCGAGCGCTCGTCGCTGCTGCTGGTGGGCCTCGGGGTGCTCGTCCTCGGGCTCTACGGCTTCCTGCACACCTTGCAGCCCGAGACCGACTTCGGTCGCGTCCTGGCGGCGTACGGCGGGGTGTTCATCGGTGCGTCCCTGGTGTGGGCGATGGTCGTCGACGGGTTCCGTCCGGATCGCTTCGACCTGATCGGCGTCGCTGTGTGTCTGGCGGGCGTGGCCGTCATCATGTACGCCCCGCGGCACGGGGCGTGACGGACCGCCGAGCCCTCCGCCGCACCGTCTCCGCGTGACGGCACCAGCCCACACCCACCTCGGAAGGTCCGCCGTGCCCGTCTGGTCAGCTCCCGTCCGCTACGCCGAGTGCGATCAGCAGGGCGTGGTCTTCAACGCGAACTACCTCGCCTACGCCGACGAGGCCGTCGACCACCTCTGGCGGCGACTCGGCATCTCGTACGCCGACCTGCTGGGCCGCGGGCTCGACACCTCGGTCGTGGCCAGCGAGCTGCAGTGGTCCGCACCGGCCCGTTGGGGCGAGGTCGTCGAGGTGGACGGTGAGGTCGAACGCGTCGGACGGACGAGCTTCGTCACCGCGCTCACCATCAGCGTCGGCGACCGGGTCTGCTGCACGGTTCGCACCACCTACGTGATGACCGATCTCGAGCGGAACCCGACGCCGGTTCCGGACGAGATCCGCACCCTCATGACCGGGACCTGAACGGGGCCACCCGTCACGGCCACCCGGCGCTCACCCGCTACCCGTGGTCAGCGAGCCAGGTCCACGCCGTGCCCTCCAGGTCGACCGCCGGACCTTGTCCGTGCGCGATCGCCGCCAGGATCTGCGCCGTGTCGACCAGGCGGGGGCCCGGGCGGTTGACGTAGGCGGATCCGTCGACGAAGGCCACACGGCCCGCACGGACCGCGGACATGTCACGCCAACCGTCGATGGACGCCAGGAGCGGCGCCTCCTGCTCGGCGCGAGCGAGGTCGTACCCGCACGGCGCCACGATGATGACGTCCGGGTCGGCGGCTGTCAGCTCCGCCGGTGTGACGATCGGCGAGTGGCCGCCTCGCACCCCGAGGACCGGCTCCGCGCCCGCGGCCTCGACGAGTTCCGCCGCCCAGTTGCCGCCGGCCATGAGCGGGTCGGTCCACTCCAACAGGGGTCAGGCGCGGACGGTCCCGACCGGTGATGCTCCGCTCGACGTCGTCGAGGCCGCGCTGCATCGAGGCGACGAGCCGTTCCGCCGCGGCGTCGTCCCCGAGCGCCCGGCCGATGCGCCGCACGTCGTCCAGCACACCGGCGAACGTGTCGGGGGAGCAGCTGAGCACCTCGACCTCCGAGCCGAGGTGCTCCCGAGCCGCAGCGACGACGTCACCCTCGGCGACCGCGCACACTCGGCACAGGTCCTGGGTGATGATGAGGTCGGGTGCGGTGGTCCGCAGCACCCCTGGGTCGAGCTCGTAGATCGACAGCACCTGGCCGACCAGCTCCGTCACGCTCCGGTGGATGTCCGCCGAGGTGCCGACCGGCTCCTGGCGCGGGCGGCTCACGATGGGCAGGTCCGTCACCTCACCCGGGTGGTCGCACTCGTGGCTCCGGCCGACCAGCGTGTCACGGTGGCCGAGCGAGGCAACGATCTCGGTCGTGGCCGGTAGCAGGGATACGACGCGGCGTGGCACGTGGTCTCCAGGAGGTGCCCGCACGGTCCCGTCGAGAGGGCACCCGAGGGCAGGGGCGAGGTGCATCGAGGCTAGTGGCGGTGCCGCTGCACGCCGCCGCGAGGACCGGGGAAGTGGCGCCGGTACGCTCCGCGAGCGCCGCTCCCACCGTCTCCCGAGCCGATCAGGACCGCCCGTGGCACGCCTCACCGTCCTCGACCTGCGAGGTGACCGCTCCGACCCGCGTGACCGCATGCCGCGGCCCCGCGTCGACCTCGCGGCCGCTCGCGAGGGCGTCGACGCGACCCTCGCGGACGTGAAGGCCCGCGGCGACGCCGCGCTGCGCGATCTGACGGCCCGGTTCGACGCCACCGAGTTCGGTGCCGACGAGCCGCTGGTCGTGCCCGACGAGGTGCTCGACGCGGCGCTCCTCGACCTGGATCCCGAGCTGCGCGCCGCGATCGAGCGCGCCGCCGACCAGGTGCGCTGGTTCCACGAGCGCGCCAAGCCCGAGGACTGGGAGGACGAGCGCGACGGCGCACGCATGGGCGTCTGGTTCCGCCCGATCGAGCGCGCCGGGGTGTACGTACCCGGCGGCAAGGCGGTCTACCCCTCGACGGTGATCATGACCGTCGTGCCGGCGCAGGTCGCCGGGGTCGACCAGATCGTCCTGTGCACGCCGCCGACCGGTACCGGGCCCGACGGCGAACGCGACGGGTGGCCGAACCGGACGATCCTGGCTGCCGCGCGGCTGCTCGGCGTCGACCGCGTCGTGCGCGTCGGCGGGGCCCAGGCCGTCGCAGCGATGGCCTACGGGACCGACAGCGTCCCGGCCTGCGACAAGGTCGTCGGCCCCGGCAACCTCTACGTGTCGCTCGCCAAGCAGCGTCTGGTCGCCGAGGGTGTCATCGGTACCGACGGCTACGCGGGCCCGACCGAGGTCGTCATCGTCGCCGACGGGACCGCCGACCCCCGGGTCGTCGCTGCCGACCTCGTGGCGCAGGCCGAGCACGACGAACTGGCCACCGC
Organism: Nitriliruptor alkaliphilus DSM 45188; assembly: GCF_000969705.1. GTDB lineage: Bacteria > Actinomycetota > Nitriliruptoria > Nitriliruptorales > Nitriliruptoraceae > Nitriliruptor > Nitriliruptor alkaliphilus. The sequence goes on along the minus strand of NZ_KQ033901.1, from coordinate 4,059,804 downwards.
GATGCTCATCACCCACGACGCCGACCTCGTCGCTCCGGTCGAAGCCGCCCTCGAGGTCGAGGTCACGCGCGCCCACCACCGCGAACGTGTCGAGGCGGCGCTGGCCGGGCAGGGGACCGTCGCGCTCGTCGACGACATCGACCAGGCGGTCCAGGTCGCCGAGGCGTTCGCCGCCGAGCACCTCGAGGTCCAGACCGTCGACGCACGTGCCGTCGCCGAGCGCATCCGGTACGCGGGCACCACGTTCATCGGTGGCCCGACGCCGGTCAGTCTCGGGGACTACGCCGCCGGTCCGAACCACACCCTGCCGACCTCGGGGACCGCACGGTTCGCCGGTGGCCTGACGACCTCGTCGTTCCTCGTGCCGGTCAACTTCGTCGAGTACGACCAGGTGGCGCTCGAGGGGCTGGCCGCCAGCGTCCGCACGCTCGCCGCATCCGAGGACCTGCCCGCCCACGCCCGCGCGGTGGATGTGCGCCTCGAGGGCGAGACGACCGATGTGCGCCTGGACGGTGGCGGGGCGTGAGCAGCGACGAGGCCGATCGGGTCCCGCTGCGCGCCGACCTGGCGGGCGTCGCGCCGTACGGCGCGCCGCAGCTCGACGTGCCCGTGAGGCTCAACACCAACGAGACCGCGGAGCCGCCGCCGGCCGGTTACCTCGCCGAGGTCGGCCGCCGCATCCAGGGCCTGCAGCTCAACCGCTACCCCGACCGGCCGCACCGTGAGCTGCGGACCGCACTCGGTGCGCCGTACGGGCTCGGTGCCGACCAGGTGTGGGCCGCGAACGGCTCCAACGAGGTGCTGCTCCAGCTGCTCCAGGCCTACGGCGGTCCCGACCGTCACCTGCTGACGTTCCGGCCGCCGTACTCGATGTACCCCGAGCTGGCCCGCACGACCCTGACCCCGTGCACGCAGGTCGACCTCGACGATGACTTCCAGCTGTCGCCGCAGGTGGCCGCCGGGGCGGTCGCGGCGCACGATCCCGACGTCGTGTTCGTGGCGAGCCCGAACAACCCCGTCGGCACCCTGGTGTCGCACGAGGCCGTCCGGGCGCTGCACGACGGGTCCCGGGCCCTGATCGTCGTCGACGAGGCCTACGTCGAGTTCGCCCCCGACGAGGCGTCCGCCGTCCACCTGCTCGCCGATCTGCCGCGGCTGGTGGTGTCGCGGACGTTCTCCAAGGCGTTCCGGCTCGCCGGCCTGCGGCTCGGGTACCTGTTCGCTGCCCCGTGGGTCGTCGAGGACGTCCAGACGGTGCGCCTGCCCTACCACCTCGACGCCATCAAGCAGACGGCCGCCCTGGTGGCGCTCGAGCAGGCACCCGCGTTCCTCGACCACCGGGTCCGCACGGCACAGGAGCGCGACCGGGTCCGCGCCGTGCTCGACGCGCGGGACGACGTCGAGGTGTGGCCCTCGTCGGCCAACTTCCTGCTGCTGCGCACCGCCGTGTCCGACCTGTTCGACCGGCTGCTCGACCGTGGCGTGCTGGTGCGCGACTTCTCGCGTCAGCCGCGCCTGTCGGGTTGCCTGCGTGTCACCATCGGCACCGTCGCCGAGAACGATGCCTTCCTGGCCGCGCTGACGGCCATCCTCGACGAGGTCGCGGGCGCCGCTGACGGCGCCGCCCGGCCCGGTGACGCCCAGCCCGACCCTGCCTCCCCGACCACCACCACCGGAGCACCCCGATGAGCCGCACCGGCACCGTCGTCCGCGACACCAAGGAGACCGCCATCCGCGTCGAGGTCGACCTCGACGGGGCGGGCAAGGTCGAGGTGTCGACCGGTATCCCGTTCTTCGATCACATGCTCGACCAGCTCGGTCGGCACGGGCGCCTCGACCTGACGATCCAGGCCGACGGGGACCTGCAGATCGATGAGCACCACACCGTCGAGGACGTCGGCATCGCCCTCGGGCAGGCGCTCGCCGAGGCGTGGGGGGACCGCTCCGGTGTCGAGCGGTTCGGGGACGCGCAGGTCCCGATCGACGAGGCGTTGACGCGCGTCGCCATCGACCTGTCGGGACGCCCGTACCTGGTGTGGGACGTCGACGTGCCGATCCAGCTCATCGGGACCTTCGAGACCAGCCTGGTCAAGCACTTCTGGGAGTCGGTCGTCGCCAACGCGCGGATCACGCTGCACGTCCAGAACGTCTCCGGGGACAACACCCACCACGTGTTCGAGTCGGTCTTCAAGGCGTGCGCCGTCGCGCTGCGGCGCGCCGTGGCGACCACCGACCGCGGCGGGGTGCCGTCCACCAAGGGCGTCCTGCAGTGACGGACGCAGCAGGTGGCACCCGGGCCCGTCCCGGGCGCCCATCGATAGCGGTGCTGGACTACGACGCGGGCAACGTGCGGTCGGCCAAGCGTGGCTTCGACGCGGCCGGTGGCGACGCGTTCGTCACCCGCGACCCGGACGAGGCCGCGACCGCCGACGCGCTGGTGGTCCCCGGCGTCGGGCATTTCAGCTCGTGCGCCGCGGCGCTGCGTGCATCGGGCCTGACCGCGCTCCTCGAACGTTGGATCGCCGAACAGCGGCCCCTGTTCGGGATCTGCGTCGGGATGCAGCTGCTGTACGAGCGCTCCGAGGAGGGCGACGAGGAGGGCCTCGGCCTGATCCCCGGGCACGTGGAGCGTTTCCCGGCGTCGGCGGTCGTGCCGCACCTCGGATGGGACATCGTGCACGCAGCCGAGGCCGGGCTGAGCGACCCACTCCTGATCGGTGTCGCGGGGCAACGCTGCTACTTCGTGCACGGCTACTACGCCGTGCCGGTCGACCGCGGTCACGTCGTGGCACGCACGGCCTACGGCGGGGTCGACTTCCCGTGCCTGGTCCGTGAGGGCAGCGTCGTCGGGACCCAGTTCCACCCCGAGAAGAGCGGTGAGGTCGGACGCCGGCTGCTGGCGAACTGGATCAGGGCGCTGCGCTGAACGTGGCGGAGACCCCGGTCATCTGCTCGGTGGTCGAACGCAGCCACCGGTCCATCGCGCGGAGCGCTCCGTGCAGGTGGTGACCGGCGCCGCGACCGTCTCCGACGACGGTGTCGCCGTCGAGCTCGGCAGCGGACAGTGGGCACGCCTCCACGCTGGCTCGGGCACGGTGCGGGCCGACGAGGACCTCGTGGTGCTCCTGACGGTCGCGCCGGCCTGATCGGCCGGCGTCGGCCGTCAGGCCAGCCAGCGGCGCAGGTGGTCGGCGACGGCCGGGTCACGCATCAGGCGGAAGTGGCCGGCCGGGAGCTCGAGGGTCTCGATACGGCCCCCCGACAGCGAACGGCGCCCGTCATCGCCCAGCGCCGACGGTGCGGTGACGAGCGCGTCGCCGATGGTCCGGGCGACCGGGTGGTCGGGTGATCGGGTCAGCCGCCCCGCGATCAGGTGGTGGGTGGCGTGGTCGAGCAGCGGGGCGACGTGCTCCGGTGCGGGCACGAACCCGTCCAGGCCCCCGATGCCGTCCTCGTGCACGACGCCCTCACCCCAGCACTCGTCGCTCAGGGCGCCGTGGCGTAGGTCCTTGATGCCGCGGGCACGACGGTCGATGACCTCCGCGACGACCTCACCCTCGGGGATGTGCCGCAGGAAGCGGGTGCCGGTGTTGGCCGCCCGCTCGAGCCACGACCCGAGGTGGGGCGTACCGAGCGACACGGTGTGGCGCACGAGCCCGGGCCATCGGCGTGCGTCCTCCTCGGCGACCTCGCTGGTGAGGTCGCCGTCCGCTGCGGCCTCGACGTGAGCCGCCAGGCCGTAGGCGGCACGGATCACGAGGCCACCCATCGAGTGGCCGATGAGCGCCAGTTCGGTGATGGGGACCGGCCAGGCGTCGAGCAGGTCCTCGAGGAGTCGATCGAGGTCGGCCCCGTTGACCGCGATCGCGCGGCCGGACCCGTAGCGCAGCCGGACGGGCGTCCAGCCGAGCTCGGCCACGACGTCGGGGAGCACGACGCCGTCGTCGTTGTCCCAGCAGCAGTCGCTCTCGGTCAGCCCGTGCAGGAGCACCGCGACGCGTGAGCCGGCCCCCGGGAAGGCGTCGGTGAGCGCCGCGCGGGTGACGGGGACGGCCCGACCGTCGACCCGGATGGTGACGGGCAGGTCGAGGGCGGGGTGCTCGGTCGCGAACCGGTCGCCGATGACCCCGTGGAGGATGGACGCTGCCCGGGTGTGCCCCGGGCTGGACTCCAGCCACCGCACCTCGCGGTCGCCGCTCGCGACGGCGGCGACGGCGTCGCCGGCCGCGGTCAACCCGCGCAGTCCGAGACGGACGCTGGCGTAGACGAGCGTGCTGATCGCGTCGTGGGCCACGCGCACGGGCTGCGAGCCGGGGACCCACCGGAACGCCCGGCTGGAGATGGCGCGGTGCAGCCCCTGGGTGACGGCCAGCACGGTCGTGTCGGCGTGGCGGCCCACCAACGCGGCGAGGTCACGGACGTCGTTGTGGGGCCTACCTGCGTGGGAGATGTCGGACGCCACGGGGATCCCCATCGCTCGGGTCCCCCCACGCTAGCCCCGATGGGGGTCAGAGCCCGTGCGCGACGGCCCGACCGGTGACCAGGTCGAACAGGTGGACGTCCGCCGGCCGCACGCGGAGGGCGACGTGCGCGCCGACGGGTGGCGCGTCGCGACCGGCCACGACCTGCAGGGTCGCCTCACCGGGCCGTCCGACGGTCAGCTCGACGTCGGCGCCGAGGACGACCCGTCGCAGGACCGGGACCGGTGGGCCGTCGCCGGCGAGCTCGAGGTGGGTCGGACCGATCCCGACGGTCACCGGCCCGGGCGGCAGTTCGCGGCGGACGTCGATCCGCAGCGGCCCGGCCACCAGCTGGCGACCACGGGCCCCGCCTCGGACGTCGCCGGGGAGCAGGTTCAGCGGCGGCAGGACGAAGGTCGTGGCGACCGTCGTCGTGGCGGGCTCGGCCGCGATGACCGTCGGCGGGCCGGCCTGGACGACCTGGCCGGCGTGCAGCACGGCGACCTGCTGCCCGAACGCGTAGGCCGTGAGCGGGTCGTTGGTGGCCAGGAGCGAGGTCACCCCGTAGCCCTCCTGGACCCGGAGCAGCTCGCGACGCAGCTCCTCACGGCGGTGGGCGTCGACGCGGGCGAACGGTTCGTCGAGGAGCAGGACCGAACCGCGGCGGACCAGGGACCGCGCCAGGGCGACCTCGTGGCGTTCCCCGGTCGCCAAGGTGGTCGGACGCCGTCCGAGGAGGTCGGTCAGGCCGAACACCCGGGCCTCGGCGCGGACGCGGACGTCCTCCTCCTCGCGGGGCACCTTGCGCAGCCGGAGCGCGAACCCGAGGTTGCGTCGGACGTCGAGGTGCGGGTGCAACGTGCCCTCCTGGTCCACCAGCGCCACGTCGCGGTCGGCCGGTGGGAGGTGGGTCACGTCGGTGCCGCGCAGCAGGATCCGCCCGGCGGTGACGGGGACCGTGCCGGCCACCGCGCGGAGCACGGTGGTCTTGCCCGACCCCGAGCCGCCGATGAGCACGAGCCGGCCGCCGTTGGGCACGTGGAGGTCGACCCCGTGCAGCGTGTCGTCGTCCGCCCCGGGGTGGCGGACGTGGACACCCTCCAGCGCGAGCTCGGCCACGGCGGCACTCCCGTCGGCACCCAGGGTGCCGCACCGGGTCGCGTACCCTCCCCGACCATCGCACCGCGCGCGCCGACACCTGGCGTGACCGCGCGCGGTCACGACCTCCGCACCTCCCCGCCACCTCCCCGCCACCTCCCTGCCACCTCCCCGAGGAACCACCGTGCTGACGCTGTACCCGGCCGTCGACATCAAGGACGGCCGTGCCGTCCGCCTGACCCAGGGTCGAGCGGACGAGGAGACCGTCTACGACGCCGATCCGGTCGCGGCGGCCCAACGGTTCGCCGACGCGGGGACCCCGTGGCTGCACGTGGTCGACCTCGACGCGGCGTTCACCGGCGAGCCGAGGAACCGCCACCTGATCGCCTCGATCGTCGAGGCCACGGGGTGCAAGGTCCAGGCATCCGGTGGGGTCCGGTCCATCGCGGACGTCGAGGCGTCGCTCGGGTACGGCGCCGAGCGGGTCGTGATCGGCACGATGGCGCTGACCGACCCCGGGTTCGTCGCTGCCGTCCTCGACCGCGTGGGGCCGCGGATCGCGGTCGGCCTCGACGCCCGCGGCACGACCCTGCAGGCCCGTGGGTGGACCGAGGAGGCGGGGGACCTGTTCGAGGCGCTCGAACGCTTCACCGAGATGGGGGTCCCACGGTTCGTCTACACCGACGTCGCCAAGGACGGGATGCTGCAGGGCCCGAACGTCGAGATGCTGGCCAAGGTCGCCGACGCGACGACTGCTGCCGTCACCGCTTCCGGTGGTGTGAGCAGCCTCGAGGACCTGCGCACCCTGGCGAGCTGTCACCCGCGGGTCGACGCCGCCATCGTCGGCAAGGCGCTGTACAGCGACGCGTTCACGCTCGAGGACGCGCTGGCCGCGGTCGGGGACACCGCGTCGTGACCGAGCGCACCGCGCCGCCCACCGACCTGCCCGACGGCCTCGCGGCACGCATCATCCCGTGCCTGGACGTCACCGCAGGGCGGGTGGTCAAGGGCGTCAACTTCGTCGACCTGCGTGACGCCGGAGACCCGGTCGAGCTCGCCCGGTTCTACGACGCGGAGGGGGCCGACGAGCTGTGTTTCCTCGACATCACCGCCTCGTCGGACGAGCGAGCCATCATGCTGGAGGTCGTGGAGCGCGTCGCCGACGAGGTCGCCATCCCCTTCACCGTGGGCGGCGGGATGCGGTCGGTCGCCGACGCCCGCAGGATGCTCCACGCAGGGGCCGACAAGATCTCGTTCAACACCGCCGCCGTCGACCGGCCGACGCTGCTGACGGAGGTCGCCGAGGCGGTGGGCTCTCAGTCGGTGGTGGCGGCCGTGGACGCGCGGCGCCGGGTGCCTGACGACCCGGGCGCGGGGTGGGAGGTGTTCGTCCACGGTGGCCGGACCGCGACGGGCCTCGACGCGGTCGCGTGGTGCGCCGAGGTGGCCGACCGCGGTGCCGGCGAGATCCTGTTGACCTCGATGGACCGCGACGGCACGAAGGTCGGCTTCGACCTGGAACTCCTGCAGGCGGTCACCGACGTGGTCCGGGTGCCGGTCATCGCCTCGGGCGGCGCCGGCACGGCCGACCACCTCGCCGACGGGATCGTCGAGGGGCACGCGTCCGCGGTCCTGGCCGCGTCGATCCTCCACTTCGGTGAGCTGCGCCTGGTCGACGTCAAGCGGCACATGGCCGCGCGTGGCATCCCCGTCCGCGAGGTCGAACCCACCACGTGACCGGGTCGGTGGCCGGGCTCAGACGCCGCCCGCATCCGCGGCGAACAGGGCCACCACCGCGGCGCGGACGTCGTCGACCGACCGGGTGGGGACCTGGTCGGTGCTGCACGTCCCGCACCGCGTGCTCGGCACGTCCAGCACGACGGTGGTCACCGGCAGGCCGGGCACCTCGGTGACCGAGACCGGGCGTTCGGTCCGCCGGACCGGCATGGTCAGCGCCGCGTCGCACGACGTGCAGCGATCCGCCCTGGCCATCGGCCTGCGGCGCGCCTGGGGCAGGCGTGCCGCGACCTCGTCGGCGACCTCGCTGCCGGCGTCCGGTGGCGTCCGGTGACCAGCGGGGCAGGCCACGAGCCAGCCGGCCTCGAGCAGGGCCGCGACGGTGCCGACCGTGGCCTCGCGGCCGGCACCCTGGACCACCAGTCCGGTGGCACCGCAGACGGCGCACGGACGTTCGCGGTCGCCGGTCACGTCCTCCTCAGCTGCCGAGCAGCTGCTCGGTCAGTCGCCGCTGGCACTCCTCGGAGTCGCCGCCGGTCTCCTCCAGGCAGTCGGCCAGTTCACCGAAGATGCCGAGGAAGAACACGAAGATCAGCACACCCATCACGATGCTGATGGCGCCCAGCACGATCCCACCGATGGCGAGGCCACGGCCGGAGCCCGTGCCCCGCTTGACGCGCCGGAGCGCGACGATGCCGAGGATGACGGCGACGATGCCGCCGATGAGACCACCGACCCCGACGAAGACCAGCAGCGGCAGCGCCACGATGCCCGTGACCAGGGCGCCGACTGCCATGCCGTTGGACGCCGGTGCTGCGGCGCCGCCCGGCCCCCACGACGGCTGCTGCTCGGTCCACGGCGCCGCACCGGCGGGCGCGCCGCCCCAGGGCTGTTGCGCACCCGGTTGCTGCGCTCCCGGTCCCGGCTCGGCTCCAGCGCCCCACGGCCGCTGCGCCGCATCGCCGGCCGGCTGCTGACCCCAGACGGGCTGCTCGGAGGACGGGGCCGCACCCGCGGTCGGAGCAGCGCCGAGCTCACGCGCGGCCGGGTCTGCGGTGCTGGGCTCACCCACACCGAGGTCACCGGCGTGATCGGTCACGGCCGGCCCGCCGCTGTCGCTGCCCGCGGCGGGGTCGGCACCGAGGTCCGCTGCGCTGGGCTCGGCCGTGGCGGGATCGCTCGCGCCGGGTTCCTCCGTGCCGGCACCTGCGCCGAACGCGCTGGCCTCCGCCGGGCCCGCGTCGGTGGTTCCCGGGGCCGGGGGGAGCGGGTCGACAGACGCGACACCGGCGTCCGCGACGTGTTCGGTCCAGCGCTGGCCGTCCCACCAACGGTGGTCGTGCTTGCCGGCGGGGTCCGGGTGCCAAGCGGCGGGGTTGTCCACGTCTTCCTCGGTGATCGGCGGTGCGCACGGTCGCGACGGACACGGACCGTAGACCACCCGTCGCTAGGCTCGCGCGACCCACGGCCTCCACCCGCCGTGTCCCACCCTCACGAACCGGACCTCGCCGTGCTGGACCTCGCGTCGATCGTCTTCGACGACCACGGGCTCGTACCGGCGGTGGTGCAGCAGCACGACACCGGTGAGGTCCTGATGGTCGCCTGGATGGACCGTGCGGGGCTCGAGGAGACCCTGACGGGTGGCGAGACGGTCTTCTGGTCACGTTCCCGGCGTGGGCGGTGGCACAAGGGCGCCACGTCCGGTGACACCCAGCGGGTCGTCGAGGTCCGCGTCGACTGCGACGGCGACACGCTGCTCGTGCTCGTCGACCAGCACGGTCGCGGCGCCTGCCACACCGGCCAACGGTCCTGCTTCGGTCGCCGGCTGGAACCGGTCACCGCCCCCGCGAGCACCCCGCCGGCACCACCCCTGTGGCCGGCCGCCACCGACGACCCGACCGACCTTCCCACCCGCCCCACCGAGGAGTCCGCCCCGTGACCGTGCATCCGACCCGTGAGGAGTTCGTCGCCCACGCGACCGACCACGGGGTCGTGCCGGTCTGGCGCGAGGTGCTGGCCGACCTCGAGACCCCCCTGTCGGTGTTCGCCAAGCTCGGTGGCGCAGCCGCAGGTGGCGCTGCGGACGGTGCGATCCCCCCGCGCAGCTTCCTGCTCGAGTCGGCCGAGCACGGCGAGCGGTGGGGGCGGTACTCGTTCATCGGGTTCGACCCGTTCCTGACCCTGCTCGGCCGCGACGGCGAGGTGTCCTGGGAGGGGACGCCACCGGCGGGTTGCGCGGAGGCGACCGGCCCGCTGGACGCGCTTGCGCGGGCCACCGACGCCTACCGCGCCCCGCAGTTGCTCGACCTCCCCCTGCACGGTGGTGCGGTCGGGTTCATCGGCTACGACGCCGTCCGCGAGATCGAGGTCATCCCCGCTACGGGACGCGACGACCTCGGCATGCCCGACGTGGTGATGCTCTTCCCGCGCCACGTCGTCGCGCTCGACCACGCGCGCCAGGTGATGACCGTGGTGACCAACGTCACCGTCGACGACCTCACCTCCGCGGACGCCGACGAGCTCGGAGCCCGTTACGACGCCGCGGTGGCGGCCACCGACGGGGTGGTGGACCGTCTCGCCGCCGCCGCGCCGCCGCTGCCGCCGGTGGCACCGCCGGAGCGGGTCGCCCCGCCCCGCGTGCCGTCGAACCTCGCCGAGGGGGAGTACGAGCAGCTCGTCGAGGTCGTCAAGGAGCACATCCGCGCCGGCGACACCTTCCAGACCGTGGTGTCGCAGCGGTTCAGCGTCGACACCACGGTCACGGCCTTCGACCTGTACCGGGTGCTGCGGGTCATCAACCCGTCGCCGTACCTGTACCTGCTCGACCTCGGGGACGCCCAGATCGTCGGCTCGTCACCCGAGGCGCTGGTCCAGGTGCAGGGCGACCACGTCGAGACCTGGCCGATCGCCGGCACCCGCCCGCGCGGGGCCACCCCCGCCGAGGACCGTGAGCACGAACGTTCGCTGATGGCCGACGCCAAGGAGCGGGCCGAGCATGTGATGCTCGTCGACCTCGCCCGCAACGACATCGGCCGTGTGTGCGAGACCGGTTCGGTCACCGTCGACGACCTGATGCACGTCGAGCGCTACAGCCACGTGATGCACCTGGTCAGCTCGGTCAGCGGGACCCTGCGCGAGGGGCTCACCCCGGTCGACGTGCTCCGTGCCGTGTTCCCTGCAGGAACGGTCTCCGGTGCGCCGAAGGTCCGCGCGATGCAGATCATCGACGAGCTCGAGCCGACGCGGCGCGGCCCCTACGCGGGCGCGGTGGGCTACGTCGACTTCGCCGGCAACCTCGACACCTGCATCACGATCCGCACCGTCGTGCTCAAGGACGGTGTCGCCCACGTGCAGGCGGGTGCGGGGATCGTCGCCGACAGCCGGCCGACCTCCGAGGAGGAGGAGACCCGCAGCAAGGCGGGTGCCGTCCTCGCCGCCGTCCAGGCCGCCGAGGCGATCGCGGTCCCGGTCCGCGACGACTGACACGGTTCGAGGCGGTCGCGACCGGCCGCCCGTCGTACCCTCGCCGAAGATCACCGACCGAAGTCGTGCCGTGGCCACCTACCTCGACGACCTGCTCGCCGGCGCGCACCGCCGCGTCGCCGATGCTGCCGCGCGTGAACCGCTGGAGACCCTGCGTGAACGCGCTCGCAGCGCCCCGGCCGGCCCGTCGTTCCGCCAGGCCCTCGCCGTGCCGGGCGTGCAGCTGATCGCCGAGGTGAAGCGCGCGTCGCCGTCGAAGGGTGATCTCGCCCCCGACCTCGAGGCGCCTGTCCAGGCCCGCGCGTACGTCGACGGGGGCGCAGCCGCCGTCTCGGTGTTGACCGAACCGGATCGCTTCAAGGGCACCCTCGGCGACCTGGCCGACGTCGCAGCGCTCGGCATCCCGGCGCTGCGCAAGGACTTCGTCGTCGACGCCTACCAGGTGTGGGAGGCGCGTGCCGCCGGGGCCAGCGCCGTGCTGCTCATCGTGGCGGCCCTCGACGAGGCCGCGCTGAACTCGCTGCTCGAGGAGTCGGCGGCCGCCGGGCTGGACGTACTCACCGAGGTCCACGACGCCGACGAGATCGCGATCGCCCTCCGCGCCGGTGCGGACATCGTGGGCGTCAACGCCCGTGACCTGCGGACCTTCGAACTGGATCGCGACGGTTTCGCCCGGCTGCGACCCCTCCTGCCCGACGGGGTCCTCGCCGTCAGCGAGTCGGGTGTCCGCGACGCCGACGACGTGCGTCTGGCCGCGGCCCAGGGAGCCGACGCGGTGCTCGTCGGCGAGACGCTGGTCCGAGCCGCCGACCCGGCGGCCGCGGTCGCCGAACTGGTCGCCGCCGGCCGGACCGTGGCGACCAGCGCCGTGATCGAGCCCATGCCCGACGAACCACCACCCCCAGCAGATGGGAGCCAACCGTGACCGCTGCCGACCTCCAGCCCGATCCGGACCTCACCGCCCGGGAGGGGTACTTCGGCCGCTTCGGGGGCCAGTACGTCCCCGAGGCGCTCTCGGGTGCTCTGGCCCAGCTGGTGGACGCGTGGCGCGACGCGCAGGCCGACCCGACGTTCGGCGCCGAGCTGGACCGGCTGCGGCGGCAGTACGGCGGGCGACCGACCCCCCTCTACCCGGCCAGGCGGCTGTCGGAGGCGGCGGGCGTCGAGGTGTGGCTCAAGCGCGAGGACCTGGCCCACACCGGGTCGCACAAGCTCAACAACGTGGTCGGTCAGGCGCTGCTGACCCAGCGGATGGGCAAGCCGCGGGTGATCGCCGAGACCGGCGCCGGCCAGCACGGGGTCGCCACGGCGACGGCCGCCGCGCTGTTCGGCCTGGAGTGCACGGTGTACATGGGTGCCGAGGACGTCCGGCGCCAGCGCCTCAACGTGGTCCGGATGCAGCTGCTCGGCACCGAGGTCGTCCCGGTCGAGTCGGGCACCCGCACCCTCAAGGACGCCATCAACGAGGCGATGCGCGACTGGGTCACCAACGTGGACCGGACCCACTACCTCATCGGGTCGGCGATGGGGCCGCACCCGTTCCCGACCATCGTGCGCGAGCTGCAGAAGGTCATCTCGGTCGAGTCGGCCCAGCAGTTCACCGAGGCGGCCGGCGGCGTCCCGGACGCGGTCATCGCCTGCGTCGGTGGTGGGTCCAACGCCATCGGGACGTTCGCCGAGTGGATCCCCGTCGAGGGCGTGGCCCTCATCGGGGTCGAGGCCGCCGGGGAGGGGGTCGGCAGCGGCCGGTCCGCGGCGACCATCACCGAGGGCCGCGAGGCGGTCCTGCACGGGTCGCGGTCCATCGTGCTCGTCGACGACGACGGTCAGGTCATGCCGGCGCACTCGGTGTCGGCGGGTCTCGACTACCCGGGCGTGGGTCCCGAGCACGCCTGGCTCGCCGACACCGGGCGCGGTACCTACGTGAGCGCGACCGACGAGGACGCGCTGATCGGGTTCCGCCGCACCTGCGAGCTCGAGGGCATCATCCCGGCGTTGGAGCCGGCCCACGCGGTCGGCTGGCTGCTGCGGCACGGTCGCGACCAGTTCGGTGAGGGAGCCCGCGTCATCCTGACCATGTCGGGACGCGGGGACAAGGACGTCGACGAGGTGGTCGAAGTGGCCGGTTGGGACGTCGGGGTCGCCAAGGCGTTCGGTGACGCGGCTCGCGGGGACAGCGGTGGTGACCGCGACCCTGCCGGGCCGGCGGGCAGCGAGGTCGAGGCGTGAGCGCACCCACCGACCTCGCCGACCTGGCTGGCCACACCGCCATCGCCGAGGCGTTCGCCCGCGCCCGGGACGAGGACCGCGCGGCGCTGGTGATCTACCTCACCGCCGGTTTCCCCGACGTCGCGACGTCACCGGCGTGCTTCGAGGCCGCCGTCGAGGCGGGCGCGGACGTCCTGGAGGTGGGGTTGCCGTTCAGCGACCCGATGATGGACGGACCGGTCATCCAGGCCGCCAACCAGACCGTCCTCGACGCGGGGACCGGGCTGGACGCGCAGCTCGAGGTCGTCGCGCAGCTGGGGGACCTCGCCGTCCCGAAGCTGGCGATGACGTACGTGACCATCGCCGACAGCCGTGGGTACGGGCCGTTCGCGCAAGCGTGCGCCGCTGCCGGTCTGTCGGGCGTCATCCTGCCCGACCTGCCCGCGCCGGAGGCCGGTCCGTGGCTCGAAGCTGCCCACCGCTCCGGCCTCGCGACGGTCTTCCTCGCCTCGAGCGTGTCGTCGGACCAGCGGCTCGACCAGCTGTGCGCCGCCTCGTCCGGGTGGGTGTACGCGACCGGGCTGATGGGCGTGACCGGCGTCAAGGGCGTGTCGCAGGACGTGACGCGTGAGCTGGTCGACCGGGTGCGTGCCCGCACCGACCTGCCCGTGGCGGTCGGCATCGGCGTCAAGGACGCGGCATCGGCGGCGGAGGTCGCCGCGTACGCCGACGGCGTCATCGTCGGCTCGGCGATCGTCCGGGCCGCCGGTGACGGCGACCCTGCCGGCGCACCCCACCGCGTCGCCGCCTTGGTCCGCGAGCTGCGGGCCGGCGTGGAGCGCCGCTGAGGCGTCGGCCGACGCCTCAGCGGGCACGTCGCAGCCCCGTCGTACGCTCGTCGTGGGCGACGCGCCGGGGGCGGCCGCGTGACCCGCCGGCGGCACCACGGGCGGGGGACAGGACCGTCCCGTGCCACGACGCACCTGGACCGACGACGACCTCCGAGCGGCCCTCGACGGCGCAACCACGATGCGGCAGGTGGTCGAGCGGCTGCGTCTGACCAAGGGCGGGGCTGCCTACACCACGGTTCGCTCGAGGATGGAACAGCTCGGCTTGGAGCCGCCGGGTGGTGATCCGGTTCCGGCCGGTGCGCTGACCGCGCCCTGGCGGCGCTCGTACTCGGAGGACGACCTGCGCGCCGCCGTGGCCGAGGCTCGCTCGCTCAAGGGCGTGTTCGACCACCTCGGGCTGCAGGTCGGCGGTGGTCAGTGGCTCGCGGTGCGGCAGCTGATCGCCGAGCGGGGCTGGTCGACTGCCCACTGGCGGCGTCCTCTCGGTACGGCGGGCACGGACCCGGGTGAGGTCGCGCGCTTCCGTGCGGCGCTCACGGCGGCCGACCTCCCAGCGTTGGTCGCTCGCGCCTCGAACCGGGCGGACATCATCCGAGCCCTCGGCTTCACCCCACGCTCGGCGCTCTACCGGGTGCTCCGCCCGGTCCTGGCCGCCAGCGGTCTCGACCTCGATCACTTCGAGCCGGCACACACGCGGATGCAGCTGGCGCCACCCCGTCCTCGGCGTCCGCTCGAGGAGGTGCTCGTCGCGGGGAGCCACGTGTCCACCCACGGCCTGAAGCTGCGGTTGCTGGAGGAGTGCATCTTCGAGCACCGCTGCAGCCGTTGTGAGCTCACCACCTGGCTCGGTGGGCCGATCCCGCTCCAGCTCGATCACATCAGTGGCGACCGGAGCGACAACCGGATCGAGAACCTGCGCCTGCTCTGTCCGAACTGCCACGCGCTCACCGACACCTACTGCGGGCGCAACATCGGACGCCGGTAGGCTCTCGCCGGACCTGGCCCCGGTAACCCAATTGGCAGAGGTCGTCGGCTCAAAACCGATGTGTTGCGGGTTCGAATCCCGCCCGGGGTACGACACAGACGTTTGGCCGGTCCCCGGGTGCGCGAGTAACGTCGCGCGCCCGGTCGGACCGGCCGTGCGCTGCGCCGGACCCCGTCCGGACAGCTCATCGAGCGGACGGAGGCCGAAGCGACGAGTGCACGCGAGGCGAACAGGGTGCGTGAGCGCCTGGTACGGGTCCAGGAGCAGCTGCGCCTGACCCGGGCCAACGAGCGCGTGCTCCTCGAACAGGTCACCTACCTCGACGAGGTCGCCAGCGACGCCGAGACGCGCAAGCTCGTGGCCGAAACGCCACTGGCGGACCGCGAGTGGCGCGAGGCACGGACCGATCTAGACCGACACACCGCGCTGCTCGACGAAGCCCGTCGGGAGGTGATGGGACTGCTCGCCGAGCGGGACCGGCTCCTCGACCGGCTCTCCGAGCTCGACACCGCTACGCGGCAGAGGGACGACGAGTGACCGAGACCCCCGAAGAGAAGGCCCGGCCGACGCGCGTCCTGATCGCCGAGGACGAAGCGCTGATCCGCCTCGACCTGAAGGAGATGCTCCAGGAGGAGGGCTTCGAGGTCGTCGCCGAGGTGGCCGACGGGGCCTCAGCCGTGCGCCTCACGCGCGAGCTGACCCCCGACCTGGTGATCCTGGACGTGAAGATGCCGGTCATGGACGGCATCCAGGCCGCCGAGGAGATCGCCAAGGACCGGCTGTCGGCCATCCTGATCCTGACCGCGTTCAGCCAGCGCGATCTGGTCGAGAAGGCGCGCCGCGCGGGTGCGATGGCCTACCTGGTCAAGCCCTTCCAGAAGCACGACCTGCTCCCCGCGGTCGAGATCGCGGCCGGCCGGTTCCGTGAGCTGTCCGGGCTCGAGCGCGAGGTCGACGACCTCCAGGGCCGCCTGGAGGCCCGCAAGCTCGTCGAGCGGGCCAAGGGGCTGCTCCAGGAGAAGCAGGACATGTCCGAGGCGGATGCGTTCCGGTTCGTGCAGCGCCAGGCCATGGAGCGGCGTCAGACCATGAAGCAGGTCGCCGAGCGCATCATCGAGCAGTTCGAGGGCTGACCTCCGCCGTCACGCGGCGAGGAGCGCGCGTCGGCCGGCTGGTTCGCCGACCCCGTTGGCTAGGTTCGCTGGGGTCCGACCGCGGTCGTAGGGCCCGTGTGGTCCACCGTGCTTCGGACACGACCGCCGACCTCTGGAGGATCTGATGCGTAGCACCACCCGTCGCGCGAGCACAGCCTTCGTCGCCCTCGCGCTCCTCGCCACCGCGTGTGGTGATGGTGACGGCGACACCGAACCCACCGACGACGGCACGGCGGCGGATGGTGGCGAGGCCGCAGCCGATCTCGAGCTGGTCAACGAGGGCACGTTGACCGTCTGTTCCGACATCCCCTACGAGCCGTTCGAGTTCGAGGACCCCGACAGCGACATCGGCTACAGCGGGTTCGACATCGAGCTGATCCAGGCGATCGCCGAGCGTGCGGATCTGGATGTCGAGGTCACCGTCACAGGCTTCGAGGCGCTCACTTCCGGGACCGCGATGGCGACGGGCCAGTGTGACGTCGCCGCATCCGCCATGACGATCACCGAGGAGCGCGCGGAGCAGATCGACTTCTCGGAGCCGTACTACGAAGCACTGCAGTCGCTGCTGGTGATGAGCGATTCCGGTATCGCCTCGATCGATGACCTCGAGGGCACCGTGGTGGGCGTCCAGTCGGGGACGACCGGCGAGATGTACGCCCAGGAGAACGTCGAGGGAGCCGAGATCCGTGCCTTCGAGAACCCGGGTGACCTGTTCGTCGCCCTCGACTCCGGCCAGATCGACGCCGTCCTCCAGGATCTGCCGGTCAACGCGGAGCGGGCTCGCGACACCGACGAGCTCGAAGTCGTGGAGGAGTACGACACCGACGAGAACTACGGCTTCGCCCTCGAGCAGGACCGGGCTGACGATCTGCTGCAGGTGATCAACGATGGCCTCGGCGCCGTGCGCGACGACGGCACGTACGAGCAGCTCTACGACAAGTACTTCGCGACGGAGTGACCGATCCGCTGGAGCGGCGAACGGAGGGGGCCCACCGGGCCCCCTCCGAGTTCGCTCAGCGCCTTCGGAGTAGGTTCCGCCCCGCTGGTCGGAGGTGAGCACGTGAGCAAGCGTCAGCGTCAGCAGCTCGTCCGCCTACTCATGTACGCGATCTTCGTCGTAGCCGTGGCCGCAGTGGTGGTGTTCGCCGACTGGTCGAGGATCCGGAGCCGCTTCTTCGACATGGACATCGCCCGGGACATGTTCCCCGACGTCCTGACGATCGCGGCCCGCAACACCATCCTGTACACGTTCCTTGCCTTCGTATTCGGCCTGGCGTTGGGTCTGCTGCTGGCCCTGATGCGCTTGTCCTCAGTGGCGCCCTACCGGTGGCTCGCGACGGTCTACATCGAGATCTTCCGCGGGTTGCCCGCACTTCTGACCATCTTCCTCATCGGGTTCGGGATCCCCCTCGCGTTCGGCACTCGCTGGCCGATCCTCTGGCAGATCACCCTCGGGCTCGGTCTGGTGGCGGCCGCGTACATGGCGGAGACGATCCGTGCGGGGATCGAGGGGGTCCCCAAGGGCCAGATGGAGGCCGCACGCTCCTTGGGTATGACGCACACGAGGGCGATGGGCTCGATCGTCATCCCGCAAGGGTTCCGCATCATCATCCCTCCGCTCACCAACGAGTTGGTGCTGCTGATCAAAGACACCTCGCTGCTGTTCGTGCTCGGGACCACGGTGCAATCCAAGGAGCTGCTCAAGTTCGGCCGTGACCTCCTCCAGGCGCGCGCCAGCCCGACCCCCTTGATCGTCGTCGGGTTCGTCTACCTGCTCATCACCGTGCCGATGACCCAGCTCGTCGCGGTCCTCGAGCGACGCAACGCCCGCACGCGCTGAGGTACGACCCGTCCCGGCTGGGGAGAACACGGTGAGACGGCAGCAGCTCCGCGGGAGAGGGGGGAGCCGCTGCCGTCCCACCGAGGGTCAGCGGGGAGCCGTGAGGCTCCCGAGCGCTGACTCGGAGGCGGTGACCACGTCACGGAGCGCTGCGGCCAGGATGGCGGGCTCTGGCCGCTCCGTGGTGGGCTGCATCAGCATCGACACGGCCCGGGTCAGCTGCACACGCAGCCCCAGTACGTCGGTGTCGCTCACTGCTACCTCCTCTGCGTCACTGGCGGATGACGTGAGGCGACGCTACGGAGCCCGCGTTCCGATCGGGTTACACGCAGGCGCCGGTCCGGTGACGTCGAAGGGACAGTGGCGGCTGCCGGCCCGTAGGCTCCCACGACCGCCCGCCCGTCCCGTGCACCACGGCACCCGGAGACCACCCGCGTGAGCCTCTCGTCGGCCCCCCGCCGCGCGCACGCCATCGAGCTGCGCGACCTGCACAAGTCCTTCGGGGAGAACCAGGTGCTGACGGGCATCGACCTGACCATCGACGAGGGCGAGGTCGTCTGCGTCATCGGCCCCTCGGGGTCGGGCAAGTCCACGATGCTGCGCTGCGTCAACCGCCTCGAGGAGCCGACGTCGGGACAGGTGTTCGTCGAGGGGGAGGACATCACCGACCGGGACGCCGACGTCGACGGCATCCGCTCGCGGGTCGGCATGGTGTTCCAGTCCTTCGAGCTGTTCCCGCACCTGACCGTGCTGCGCAACCTGACGATCGCGCAGCAGCGCGTGCTCAGGCGGTCCAAGCAGGCGGCGATCGAGGTCGCTGAGCTGAACCTGGCGAAGGTGGGTCTGTCCGAGAAGCGCGACGCCTACCCGGCGCACCTGTCGGGTGGTCAGAAGCAGCGGGTGGCGATCGCACGCGCCCTGTCGATGGATCCGGACCTGATGCTGTTCGACGAGCCGACCTCCGCACTCGACCCCGAGCTGGTGGGGGAGGTGCTCGGGGTCATGCGACGACTCGCCGACGAGGGGATGACGATGATGATCGTCACCCACGAGATGCACTTCGCGCGCGAGGTGGCCGACCGGGTGGTGTTCATCGACGGCGGTGTGATCGTGGAGCAGGGTCCGCCGGCACAGGTGCTCGACGACCCGCAGCACGAGCGGACCCAGCGGTTCCTCAGCCTCGTGGGCTGACCGGATCGCTGGCGCCGCGTGACCGCCAGCCGTGCTGGTCAGCCAGCAGGACGGCGCGCCACAGTGCCTCGCCCCCGTCGCCGAGACCACCGGCCAGCTCGAGCGTCGCGAGACCGTGGGCCCGCGCCCAGAGCGCTCGGGTCGCGGTGGCGAGGTCGAGCCCGCGCGGCAGTCCCAGCGTCGCCTCGATGCGCGCCGTCGCACGTTCGAGGTGGGCGAGCGTGCCGAGCGCCAAGGCCGCATCGTCGGCGTCCGGCACGAACTCGACCACGGGCCGATCGAACATCACCCGGTACAGGTGCGGCTCGGCCAGGGCGCTGGCGCGGTACGCGAGGCCGAGCTCGAGGACGTCCCGCCACGGGTCGTCGGTGACCGGCACCGCGGCGAGGTGGTCGTCGAGCGCCGCGAACCCGGCCACGTACATGCCGCGGACCAGCTCGGCCTTGGAGCCGAACAGCGCGTAGATGGCGCTGGTGGTCGCGCCGACGGCCTCGGCCACGGCGCGGACCGAGAGCGCGGCGGGTCCACGCTCGGCGAGCAGGGCGCCGGCGGCGTCGATCAGCTCGCGTCGCGTGGATTCGCCGTACACCCGGGGGCGTGCCACCGCTGCTCCACCTTCGTCGGTCCGTGCTTGACGACCGGAGCCTACCTGGCGTAACGTCGTTATGTAACGATGTTCGCGAACAAGGCCTGACGTGTCACGAGGAGGCACCCGATGGAACCCACGTTGCTGAGCGAGGCCTCGATCCGCATCGCCGGCGTGCTGATCCTGGCGGTGGCCACGATCGCGTTCGGCGGGACGTTCGTGCTGCGGGTCACGCGCGGGAGCGCGCCGGCGACCGAGTTCCAGCGGCGCTTCTTCCGGGCCGGGCACGCCCACGCCGGTGTGCTGGTCATCCTGGCGCTGGCCACCCAGCCGTTCGTCGACGCTGCCGGACTCGGCGGGCTGCCCGGTTCCCTCGCGCGCAGCGGCGTCGCCGCGGCCGCCATCTTGATCCCGGCCGGGTTCTTCCTGTCCGTCCTCGGGCGCGACGTGGAGCGCCCGAACGGCCTGATCGCGCTGCTGTGGGCCGGGGTCGCGGTCCTCGTCGCCGGCGTGCTCACCCTCGGCGTGGGGCTGCTGACCGCGTGAGCCTCAGACGACGTCGGGACGCCAGGCACCGATCCGGCTGCGCCGCTCCTGGCGGATCTGGCGCCGGATCGCGGCCTGCGCCTCCCGCCGCCGTTCGTCCTCGGTCTCGGCCACCAGCGGCGGGACCTCACGGGGGCGTCCCTCGGCGTCGATCGCGACCATGACCAGGTAGGCCGACGTGGTGTGACGGCGCGGGCCACCGAGCCACGGCTCGGCCTCGACCTTGACGCCGACCTCGAGGGAGCGCCGGCCCGCCGCGTTGACCGAGGCGGTCACCACGAGCAGGTCGCCCACGTGCACCGGCTCGGTGAACGACAGTTCGTCGATCGCGGCGGTCACGCACGGGCCACCGACGTGGCGCGCCGAGGCGGCGCCGGCGGCCGTGTCGACCTCGTGCATGATCACCCCGCCGTGGACGTTGCCGAGCCCGTTGGCGTCGTGGAACGTCATCGGGCGGGTGAAGATCACCAGGCTGTCGCGGACGGGGCGGGGCGTGAGTTCGCTCATGCGTGCAGTCAAGCGCACGCCGTCCGTGGGCCGCGCAGGGGAGAGGGAGGGGCTCGGGCGGATCACGGCGAAACCAACCGGTATCCGGGTCGTTGGGTCCAGGACCGGGCACCGGCGTGCCCGCAGGGTCGGGAGCTCTCGTGAACCAGATCGCAGGCCGCCGCGTCCGTGCAGGGGTCGTCGCGGGCGTCCTCGCTGCGCTGCTGCTCGCCCTCCCCGGGGTGGACGCGCACGCCCAGGGGCCCGGGAACGGCCAGGGGAACGCCCCAGGCAACGGTCAGGGGCACGGCCCCGGTGGCCCCGGGCCGGGGGGCGGCGACGTCATGCCGGAGCCCGATCCGGGGACCAGCGCCGCGGCGGTCCCCTTCGAACTGGTCGAGGACCGCGACGTCGACGACCGCCTGCCGCAGCCCGAGGACCGCTACGCGCTCGCAGGTGGGTGCTACGCCATCGAGGCACCGGAGGTCGGCTTCGTCGCCCGCGACGGGGCCGGCCTGACGCTCGCCGACGAGGCCTCGGCCGTGCCGTTCCACCTCCAGGCGACCCGCCTCGGCAGCTACCTGCTCGCCGCCAACGAGGGCCCCGACACCAGCCACGAGGACGCCTGGTGGGACGTGCGGGGCTACGTCTCGGCCGTCTCGGCGCTCCCCGAGCTGCCGCTCCTCGGCACCCTGCCGGCACCGCCCGCCGAGCTGGCCGCGCTACCGGTCGACGGCCTGTCCCGCGTCGCCGTGGCGGCCCACCCGAGCCCCGACGCGGACTGGGAGCTCGCCGCAGCTGGTGACGACCCGGACCGCAAGGTCGACGTCGAGGGTGGAGAGGTCAACACCTACGTGCTCACCCTGCCGGACCGGGACCGGTCCCTCGGTGTGATCGACGGCGAGCTCGCGCTGGTCCCGGCGGACGACGCCGCGCCGCTGGTCTTCCACCACGTCCCCGACGACACGCACGGACGCCCCTGCGCGACCTGGCCCGAGATCGACACCGGTGCCGACGGCAGGCCCGCGCCCACGGGGACGGCGCCGGGCAGCCGCGTCGAGGGGTTCTTCGAGGCGCACGTCCACGGCATGGCGTTCGAGTTCCTCGGCGGCGAGCTGCGCTGCGGCCAGCCGTGGCACCCCTACGGCGTCGAGTACGCCCTCGGAGACTGCACCGAGGGTGGCACCCTCCTCAACGGGGTGCTCGAGGTCCCGCTGGCCGGCAAGGGACCACAGGAGCCCATCACCGACTACGACCCCGTCGGCTGGCCGACCTTCGCCTACTGGCCGCAGCACGACACCCTCACCCACGAGCAGTACTACTACCGCTGGCTCGAACGGGCCTACCTCGGGGGCCTGCGCCTGACCACCAACCTGCTGGTCGACAACACCGCGCTGTGCCAGCTCTACCCGTACAAGCGCAACTCGTGCAACGAGATGGACGGCGTCCGCCTGCAGGCCCAGCGGCTGTACGAGCTGCAGGACTACATCGATGCCCAGTCGGGCGGCCCGGGCGAGGGGTGGCTGCGGATCGTCACCTCACCGGCCCAGGCCCGCGAGACCATCAACGCCGGCCGCCTGGCGATCGTGCTCGGGATCGAGGTGTCGGTCCTGTTCGACTGCGGCGAGATCCTGGACCAGCCGCAGTGCACCGAGGACGAGATCGACGAACGGCTCCAGGAGGTCGTCGACCTCGGCGTCCGCCAGATGGAGATCGTCAACAAGTTCGACAACGCGCTGACCGGCGTGACCGGGGACGGCGGGACCACGGGCCTGGTGGTCAACGCTGGCAACCGGTACGTCACCGGGCACTTCTGGGACATGCAGACCTGCCCCGACGACCACTCCCACGACCACGGCGACGAGCACGACAAGACCCAGATGAACGTCGTGGACGAGACGCCCGACGGGTTCCCCGAGGAGATCGACGAGCTGGCCGCACGGGTGATCGAGCTCAGCGGGGCCACCCGTGGGTACGCGCTGCCGCTGTACGGCCCAGGTCCGCACTGCAACACCCGCGGGCTGACCGACCTCGGCGCGCACCTGATCCGGCGGCTGGTGGAGCACGGTGTCATCTTCGATCCCGACCACATGAGCGCCCTGGCCCAGCGTCAGGCCCTCGACCTCATCGAGGAGATCATCGCGGAGCGGGAGGCCGCCGACGAGGGAGCCGCGCCGGGCAGACCCGGGAGAGGCCAGGGCCAGGGCATCGGCAAAGTGGGCGGCGGTCCTGACGCTGGCGGGCGCACCCACCCGGGGCTGATGTCGAGCCACAGCTGGGCGAACGAGGTCATCTACCAGCGCATCTACGAGCTCGACGGGGTGGTGGCACCGCGCACGTCGACCGCCAGCGGGTTCGCGGACCGTTGGGTCACGTTGCGGGAGTACGCCGCCCGCTGGGCGCCGGAGGGCTACGACTTCGGTCTCGGCTACGGCGCCGACACCAACGGTCTCGGCGGACAGCCCGGACCGCGAGGCGGCGAGGTCGCCGAGCGGATCGACTACGCGCAGGGCTTCGCGGCACCGATCGGTGGCGTGCACCTCGGGCAGCAGGTCTCTGGCGTCAAGCCTTACGACATCAACACCGACGGCGTCGCCCACTACGGCCTGTTCGCCGACTGGTTCCACGAGGTGCAGCTCGCGGCCGAGGAACGGCACGCGGAACGGGGCGGCGGCGAGGCGATCCTGCGCGACATGCTGAACGCGTCGGAGCAGTACCTGGCGATGTGGGAACGGGCCGCGTACGGCGGCAACGACTGCGTGGTCGACGGCTCGACCCTCCAACACGAGGATCTGCACGCGCTGCTCGGGCTGAACGTCGAGGGGTTCCTGCGCGCCATCGGTCAGCCGATCGACCGTGACGGCGATGCGTTCGTGTACTGCGCCGAGGACGAGGCGGGCGACCTGCGTGTGGTCGACGTGACGTTCGACGGGGACGGGGTGGCCGTCGAGGTCGACCTCGGTGCCGTCGTCGAGCAACTGCCGGGAGGCGCACAGACCCTCGGAGCGTCCAGCAGCCTGGACGACGTCGTCGTCGAGGCACCCACCGGGCCGGCGCGGGCATCCGACCTGCACGACCACGTCCACCACGGTGGCGGCGTCGTCGGCGCACACCGGGCGGTGGCCGCCGGCGCCGCGTCACCGGACGAGTCCGGCGCGGGCCTGCTCTCGCTGATGCTGCTGCTGGCCGGCCTCGTCGCCCTGTCGACCCGCCGCATGGTGCACGCCTCGCGCTGACCTGCGGGGTCAGAAGAGGGCGCGCGCCAGGCGGGGGCGGGCAGCCTGGACCCGTGGATCCGCGTCGCCGAGGACGTTGAAGAGCGCGACGATCTGCTCGCGGGCCGGCTCGCGGACCTCGCCACCGAGCTGCACGGCGGCGAGGAGGTGGTCGAGCCCCTCCTCGTAGTCGCCTGCTGCCGCCAGCGATCGGCCGAGCTCGAGCAGCGTGGCCCCGTCGGCATCGCCTCGCGCGACGGCGGCGCGCAGGTCGGCGAGGTCGGCGTCGTCCGCGCCACCTCGGGCAAGCTCCGCCCGCGTCACGACCGCCTCCGCCGCGGGGTCCGGCCGGTGCGGGAGGACCAGCTCGATGGCAGCCGACGGATCGCGTTCGACGAGCAGTTCCGCCAACCCGACCGCCGCCTCCCGGTGCGTGGGTTCGAGCTCGAGGGCGTGGCGCAGGGCGGCCTCACGTTCGTCGCCGTCCAGCACGCGCGCACGCTGGACGGCCCGATCGGCCTCGGACGGCCCGAGGTCGTCGAGGAAGCGTTCGATCTCGGCCTCGGGGCGGACACCGACGAACTGGGCCACGACCTTGCCGTCGCGGAGGCCGAAGACCGCCGGGATGCTCTGCACCTGGAAGGCGCGAGCCACCTCGGGGTTGGCCTCGGTGTCGACCTTCGCGAGCACGACGTCCCCGCCGCGGGCGGTGACGGCGCGCTCGAGCATCGGGCCGAGCTGCTTGCACGGTCCGCACCACTCGGCCCACAGGTCGACGACCACGGGGGTGGTGTGCGAGCGGTCGATGACGGCGGTCTGGAACTGCGCGTCGGTGACGTCGAAGACCAGCGGCGAGGCGGGCGGGGACAGGTCGGTGCTCACGGAGGACCTCGGGCGGGAGCGGGGGAGTTGGGCGGGAGCGGGGGAGGACGGGCAGGGGCCGCGCGAGCGGACGACCGCGGGGGCCGAAGGGTGCCGCTCACTAGGCTCCCCGGTCAACGCCACCGATGTCGAGGTGCTTCCCGTGCCCGAACCGACCGCGCCTCGAACCGGAGGCGACGCCGCGCCCCGTCCCACCATGCTGCTGCTCGACGGGCACTCGCTGGCCTACCGGGCCTTCTACGCCCTGCCCGACACCCTCCGCACCCAGACGGGGCAGCTGACCAACGCGGTCTACGGGTTCACCTCGATGCTGATCAAGCTGCTCGCCGACCGGCGTCCGGCGTCGGTCGTGGTCGCATTCGACAAGGGGCGGGACGTCTCGCGCACCACGGCGTTCCCGGAGTACAAGGCCAACCGGGCCACCCCGCCCGATGAGTTCCGGCCCCAGGTCGACCTCATCAAGCAGGTCCTCGAGGCGCTGCGCATCCCGGTGTGCGAGGTGCCCGGCGTCGAGGCCGACGACGTGCTGGCGACCCTCGCGGTCCGGGCGATCGACGAGGGGTTCCACGCCTACATCGTGACCGGGGACCGCGACGCGATGCAGCTCGTCGACGAGCACCTCACCGTGCTCTACACCCTGCGCGGCATCTCCGAGGTGGCCGAGATGACCCCCAAGGCGGTCGAGGCCCGCTACGGGGTCCCGCCCGGCTCGTACGTCGACGTGGCTGCCCTGCGTGGCGACAAGTCCGACAACCTCCCGGGCGTGCCGGGCGTCGGGGACAAGACGGCGGCCAAGCTGGTGGTCCAGTTCGGCGACGTCGACGGGATCCTCGCCCACCTCGACGAGATCTCGGGCAAGAAGGTCCCTGCGATGCTCGCCGAGCACGGTGAGCAGGTCCGCGCCAACAAGCGCATCATGCGACTGCGCCGGGACATCGAGGTCGACGCGGACCCCGCCGACCTGCGCATGACCGGCATCGACGCGGCCGCGGTCCGCGAGCTGTTCGGCAGCCTCGAGTTCCGCGCCCTGTACGACCGCTTCGTCGAGGAGGTCCTCGGCGAGCAGGAGGAGGCCGAAGCGGCCTCGTTCGAGCGGACCCCGTCGCGCCTCGAGGCGGGCGACCTGGCGGTGTGGCTCGAGGGGGTCGGGTCACCGGTCGCGATCGTGCCGACGGTGACGGCCCGACCACCCCACACCGCCCTCGAGGCCGTGGCCGTCGCCGCGCCCGACCGCGACCCCGCCTCCGCCCGTGTGGCTGAGTTGGACCCGGCGGACCTCGACGCCCTGGCGGGCCTCCTCGCCGATCCGACGCGTGCGGTGGTGACCCACGACGCCAAGCTCCTCGACCACGCCGTGCACGGACGTGGCTGGGTCGTGTCGAACGTCACGGTGGACACCGAGCTCGCGGCCTACCTGCTCAACCCCGAGCAGCGCAGCTTCGACCTCGAGCGGCTCGCGCTCCAACACCTGCAGCGCACCATCACCCCCGAGGAGGGGGACGGGGCCGGCGACCAGCTCGCGCTCGACGTGTCCCCGGACGAGGGGTGGGAGGAACGGGCGATCCGCGCCGAGGCGACGCTCGAGCTCGCGACCTTCCTCGGCACCGAGCTCGACGAGCGCGGCCAGCGCGACCTGCACGACCGCATCGAGCTGCCGCTGGCGCCGGTCCTGGCCCGGATGGAACGCACGGGGGTCGCGCTCGACCTGCACGTCCTCGACGACATCCGGGGCCGTCTGGCGGCGCGGGTCGTCGAACGCGAGCGCGAGGTCCACGACCACGCTGGTCGCCCGTTCAACGTCGGTTCGGGTCAGCAGCTGCAGCAGGTGCTGTTCGACGAGCTCGAGCTGCCCAAGACCCGGCGCATCAAGACCGGCTACACCACGGATGCCAACGCGCTCCAGAACCTGCTCGGGCTGCACCCCATCATCGAAGCCATCATGGAGTGGCGCGAGCTGAGCAAGCTGCTGACCACCTACGTGGATGCCCTCCCGCCCCTGGTGGACGCTGCGACCGGCCGCATCCACACGACCCTGTCGCAGACGATCGCGGCCACGGGGCGGCTGTCGTCGTCCCAGCCGAACCTGCAGAACATCCCGGTGCGGCGCGAGGAGGGTCGCGAGATCCGCCGTGCCTTCGTGCCGGGGGAGGGCTTCGACCAGCTGCTCGTCGCCGACTACTCCCAGATCGAGCTGCGGATCATGGCGCACCTGTCGCAGGACGAGGGGCTGCTCGAGGCGTTCCAGAGCCACGAGGACGTGCACGCCACGACCGCCGCGAAGGTCTTCGATCTGCCGCTGGACGCCGTCGACGGGGCTCTGCGCGACCGTGCGAAGGCCGTCAACTACGGCCTGGCCTACGGGCTGACCCCGTTCGGGCTCGGGCAGCAGCTGGGCATCCCGCCGGACGAAGCGGCCGAGATCGTGACCGCGTACTTCGAGCGTTTCCCGAAGGTGCGCTCGTTCCTCGACGCGGCCGTCGTCGCGGCCACCAACGACGGCTACACCACCACGATGTTCGGCCGCCGCCGCTACCTGCCGGACCTCCGCTCGGACAACCGCAACCGGCGCCAGATGGCCGAGCGGATGGCGCTGAACGCGCCGATCCAGGGCACGGCCGCCGACGTCATCAAGCTGGCCATGATCGAGCTCGGGCGGGCCCTGGACACCTCGGGGCTGCGGACCCAGCTGCTGCTGCAGGTCCACGACGAGGTGGTCCTCGAGGTCCCGGACGACGAGCGCGATGCCGCCGAGACCCTCGTGCGCGACACGCTGTCGTCGGTGTGCGAGCTGGCGGTGCCACTGGAGGTCGACACGGCGTTCGGCGTCACCTGGTTCGACGCCCAGAAGCACTGACGGTCACCACCGTGGAGCCGACCCGCCGTCCCGTCGCCGTCCTCCTCCTCGTCGCCGCGTCCGTCCTGGCCCTCGGAGGGTGCGGCGGTGACCGGGCGCCGTGGGACGACGCGGCACCGGTACGCGACGGCGACACCGTCGCGGTCGGCGAGCGGATCGTGCTGCTCGTGGGCGAGAACCAGAGCGTCGGCGACCGGATCAGCGTGGTGCGCGAACCCGATCCCGGCGTGCTGCGGCCCGTCGGATCGGGGATCCACCGCGAGCGCAAGGACGAGGAGCTCCTCGGTGTCGGTCACCAGCGGTGGTACGCCTTCGAGGCGGTCGGGACCGGCACGGGCGAGCTGGTGTTGTTCAACTGCTGGCGTTGCGACCCCGAGCAACCGAACGACGACCCGCAGACCCGCGAGATCGCGTTGGTCGTCCAGGTCGAGGACTAGGACGAGGGGCGCTGGACCGTCGCCGGTTCTCGCGCGGGGCCGAACCGCCGCGTGCCCAGCAGGATCCACCCCACCGTCAGGACCGCGGTGCCGATCAGGACGGGGATGGCACCGAGCTGGGCGATCAGCGGGATCGAGGCGGCCGTGAACAGGCCCCCACCGACCACCGGCTCGAACATCAGCTGCTTGTAGCCGAACGCTTCCAGACCACCGGACCGGTTCGGGGGGTCGGCGATCCGCATCAGCAGCAGGCCGGTCACCGTCATCCCCATCGACTGACCGAAGTCGCCGAGGCCGCGTTCGTAGGCGTACTCGGGGACGATGCGGGGAGCCAGGAGCAGGAACGCCCCCACGTTCCAGGCGATCCCCGCGGCGGCGAGCACGAGGAACGCCCCCAGGTTGCCGCCGATCGCCTCGAGCGAGAGCGTCCCGAGCGCCGCCACGATGATGAGGTCGAGCGCCGCCCCCGAGATCCGGTTGACGAGGTGGCGGTCCACGACCGACCTGCGATCCATCCGGTCCAGCGCGAGCTGGAGCAGCACACCACCGAGCATCGCCATCGGGAACAGCGGGAGGTGCACCAGCAACTCGAGGCCGCCCTCGCCGCCCCACGTGGCCTCCTCGACCAGCACCAGGCCCTCGAGCAGGACCCACCCGATCGCGATGGCCAGCGCCACGAAGCCGATGTGGATCGACAGCGGGTCGGTCGACGCGCTCTCGTCGGACCGAGCCCCTTCGCGGTCGTCGAGGTCGTCGAGGTCGTCGCTGGTCTCCTCGCGTGCCACCTGCGTCGGGTCGCCCGACGGGTCGAGCGCGATCCGGCCGGTGCGTACCCCCCAGTTGACGATGACGGTGCCGATGAGGACGCCGGCGACCAGCCCGATGGTGGCCAGGCCGAGCGCGAGATCGGTCCCCTCGGCGAACCCGAACTCCTCGAAGGTGGAGCTCAGACCCGCCGCCGTGCCGTGGCCGCCCTCGAACCCGATCTCGATCAGCGCGCCAGCGATCGGGTCGAGGCCGAAGACCGGCCCGAGGACGAGCAGCCCGAGGGAGATGCCGACCACGTACTGGCCCCAGGCGATCGACTGGCCGAGCGCGACCTGGGGCCCGGCGACGCGCCAGATCTCTCGCAGCCCGGGGATCGTCTTGCCGATGAACAGGGCCGCGAACACCACGCTGATGAGCAGCACGGGCAGCTGGGACCACGCTTCGAGCACCGCGTCGGGGAGCAGCCCACCGGTGAGCCACTCCGGGCCTCCCACGGCGGTCGCGGCGCGTCCGAGCACCTGCGGGCCGACCAGCAGCATCAGGGTGCCGCCGATCACGGAGGCGGGCAGGAAGAGGCTGCGGAAGAGCGGCACGCGCGAGCGCAGCCACTTCGCGGCCACGAGCGCGAGGCCGATCACCAGCAACGAGGTGAACACGTCGCTCACAGCTTCGGTCACGGCCTGTCCCCCTCGCTCTCGGTGACGGCGGTCGCGGGCCGGGCGACGCCGGGGCGCGGAGGCTACTGGTGCGCGCGCGGCTGTCCGCCGCCGCAGACACGCGGAGCAGTACGGCTGAGGTGACGTCGGCGAGGTGCTCGGCGGATGCGCGGCTGATCGGCCCGATCCGGACGGCCGTGTGCGGCTCCTCGCCGGCCATCCGACGGAGAGCCCGTGCAGATGTGAGACAGAGGGACAGGGGGAGGATGCGCCGTGGTGGTACGGGAGCTGGGCCGCAGTGCTCGGGCCCGACGGCACCTCCGGGGGCGTCGTCGGCACAGGTGTCGTCCGCACACCACTCCCTTCGGGACCACCGTGGCTGGCGAGCATCACTCGCCGACGGAAAGGGATACAGATGAGACGGATCAGCGTCATAGGGATCGTCGTCGCCATGCTCATCGGGATGGGATCGACGGCGGCACTCGCCCAGAGCGGCCATTTCCTGACCGGCGGCGCCAACGCGCCGACGTGCGTGGACATCGGTACGCAGGTCGAGTGCTCCGGCAGCGTCGCCGGCCTCGGCGGCACGACCTTCGAGATCACGATCGAGGCGACTGGGATCGCGTCGGTCCAGTGCAGGAACCCCGGCGGGAACATCGCGCCGGGTCAGGACACCACGGTGACGCTCGAAGGGACCACGGACCCGCTCCCGACCCCCCGGAACGGTCGTTCCAACTTCACGGTGACGACCGATGAGCCGACGGTCGACTCCTCCGCGTGCCCGAACCCGCAGTGGACCGCGGAGGTCACGGACGTGGCGTTCACGGAGGCGACCCTCTCGCTCTTCGAGAACGGGACCCTCGCGGACCAGATCACGGTCTCGGTGCAGTGACGCCGTAGCCACCACCTGGCCGCACGGACAGCAGGGGTCGGGCGTGCGCCCGGCCCCTGACGCCTGCGCGGCCACCTCGGTCGGCGCTCGGTCCCGCACCGACGCGCAGCTCCCGGCCGATGTGCGCTGACCGCGGCTCGTCGTCTCACCGGACGAGGCTGCGAGGAACGCGCTGAACCGTCGACCGCCCGACGATGATCGGAACCTCCGCTTCTCGCCCGCAGCGGTCCCTCGTGCGCTCCTGGTGAGGGGGCCCGGCACGACGACACGCAGCGACAGCGGCACGTCACGCTGCGTTCGGTCGAGCGGCGACGACACCACACCGGCGACGCCAGCGGACGACCCCGCCCGATCGTTCGCGCGGCCGGGTCCGTTCCGGACCGTCGCCGATGCTGGTGTCGGCCATGACAGAGCCTCCCGACCGGAGCAGACTGTCGCGGGATCCTTCACCGGCTGCAGGGTGAGGTTCCGGCGTCACCTCGCGGGGATCGGGGCAGGCATGGACGTCCGTGCGTTCGGCACGTTGGAGCTCGGGAACCAGGCGCATCGACTCGGTCCGGATGACCTCGGTGGCCGGATGCCGAAGCAGGTCCTCGGCCTGCTGCTCTCCGCTCGCGGGCACCTGATGTCCAAGGAGCGGCTGATCGACGGACTGTGGGCCGATCGTCTTCCTCGCCACCCCGTGGCCGCGTTGGAGAACCACGTCTGGGTACTGCGCCAGCACCTGCGTGAGATCGCAGGTGATGCGTGGCCGGTGGTGATCACGGTGTCGCAGGCGTACCGGTTCGCGGTCGAGCAGATCGAGTTCGACCTCGATCGCTTCGATGCGCTCGTGGCGCCGACGCAGGACGGAGACGTCGCCAGGTCCCGCCAGCGCCTCGAGATGGCGCTCGGGCTCGTGCGTGGCGAGCTCTTCGAGGACGAGCCGTACGCCGAGTGGGCCGCGTCCCTGCGGGTGACCTACAACGCCAGGGTCTCCCGTGTGCGCCTGCGGCTCGCGGAGCATGCGCTCGTGCAGGGAGACGCTGACGCGGCCGTGGAGCAGGCAGGCAACGTGATGGAGCAGGAACCGCTCAACGAGCGTGCCTGCCAGCTGAGGATCCTGGGCCTGGCTCGGGCCGGACTGCGTGACCAGGCCGTCGACGTCTTCGAGGGCTTCCGGCGCGCGCTCCACGCCGAGCTGGGTCTCCCACCCACAGCGGAGACGTTCGGTGTCCTGGAATCGGTGCGGCACGGTCACGGCGGCGCCGGCGGCGGTCATCACGTCCCCCAACAGCCGCCGCTTCGACGGAGCGAGCCCGAACGAAGCCTGTGAGCCGAGCGACGGTCCCACCGGTTCGTTGCCGGACGCGTTCGAACGCTCGGAGGCACGAGCTCACGTGGTCTCGCGGCGGCTGGGGCGCAGGTCGAGCGCCGCCAACGCCTCGGTCACCTGAGAGATGCTCGCGGCCGAGACGAGGCCCTCGATCACCACGTCGGCGAGGTGTTCGGCGGATGCACGGCTGATCGGGCCGAGCACGATCGCCGGCCGCGGGACCTCGCCGGCCATCCGGCGCAGGATCAGGCGCTCCTCGGGCGCCGACCAGTCGAAGCAGGACAGGACGGCGTCGGCACCGCTCACACCGCCGCACGGGGCGTGGCGCAGCAGCGGACAGGACAGCTCGGTCCCATCGGTCGACCTCGGGCCTCCGCAGGTGAGGACCGCGTACCCGTGGGCACGGAGCCCGGTCGCGAGGAGGTCCTGGGTGGCAGGGTCAGGGTGCTCGATCAGCACCCGCACGCGAGCGGGGCCACCCTCGAGCGGCCACGCCGGTGGGCCGTTCCGCCGGCGCTCCGTTGACCCACGCCACCACGCCACGACGTCCCTCCTCCACTCCCGCTCCGACCGTGCCACCCCCGTCACGCCCTCCCAAGGGTCCTTCGGCCCGGCCTCGTGCGCCGTCGGCCCTCTCGGTCGCGCCTCGTGGTGGTTGGATGAAGCGTGGCTTCACGACTACGCTTCACGTGACGCAACGGCGCGTCGGTCCCGCACGGGTCGTCCGAACGCTGTCGGCGTGCCTCCGTGCTCCCTTGGTCCACGGAGGTCCGCGATGACCATCGACCTGCACCGGCTGGCACTCGATGCGATCGATGCGGCCGCCGACGAGCTCGACCTCGGGACCTGGCTGCGGGCCATGCTCCACCAGCCCGAGCGGTCCCTGGCGGTTCAGGTCCCCTTCATCGGCGACGACGGCAGCATCCGAGTGGTCCCCGGGTACCGCATCGCCCACTCCACGGCGCGCGGCCCCGCGAAGGGCGGGACCCGGTTCCACCCTGATGTGACGCCGGAGGAGGTCGCCGGCCTGGCCACCCTCATGAGCGTCAAGACCGCGGTCATGGACCTGCCCCTCGGCGGGGGCAAAGGGGGTGTCACGGTCGACCCCAAGGCCATGAGCGAGCTCGAGCTCGAGTCGCTGACCCGCAGCTACGCCCGCGCCATCGCGACCAACATCGGGCCCGACACCGACGTCCCCGCCCCGGACGTCAACACCAGCGAACGCCACATGGACTGGATGGCCGACGAGTACGCCCGGGTCGTCGGTGCGCCCGCACCGGCCGTGGTCACGGGCAAATCGCTCGCCGCCGGCGGATCGCTGGGGCGCGACACGGCCACCGCGGCGGGCTGCCGGGCCGTGATCGCGGCCAGCGCGCGTCGCCTCGGCCTGCGGTCGGACGCCCGCGTCGTGATCCAGGGGTTCGGCAACGCCGGTGCGCACCTCGCTCAGCTCCTGGCCGCCGACGGCCTCCGGATCGTCGGTCTGTCCGACAGCCGCGGCGCCATCCACGACCCGGCCGGCCTCGACGTCGCCGCCGTGGCGGCCACGAAGGCTGCCCACGGCTCGGTGATCCACCACGACGCCGAGCACGTGTCGACGACCGACCTGCTCGCCCTCGACTGCGAGATCCTGGTCCCGGCCGCCCTCGAGGGCGCGATCGACGCCGCCGAGGCCGACGCCGTCCGGGCGCGGCTGATCGCCGAGGCGGCCAACGGGCCCTGCACCCCGGCGGCCGACGCGATCCTCGCCGAACGGGGGGTCACGACCATCCCGGACGTCCTCGCGAGCGCCGGCGGGGTCACCGTGTCGTGCTTCGAGTGGGAGCAGAACCGGCGCGGCGAGCGTTGGACGGCCGACGCTGTGGCGTCCCGGCTCGAGGTCCGCATGGCGCGGGCCCTCGACGACGTGTGGCAGGTCGCCGAGGCTCGCCGGCTGCCGTTGCGCACGGCTGCCACGGTGCTCGGCGTGGACCGCATCGCGACGGCGCTCGAGGCCCGAGCCGGTCTCGGTGCCGACGAACTGGCGTCCTGACCCGTAGCGTCCAGGTAGCCGTGGCACCGACGTCAGGAGCAGGTCGTGCAGGAGACCAGCGGGACCGCGCTGCTCGACGAGCTCATCGACGGGGTCCACACCGGTGACAACCTGGTCCTCCAAGGCGACCAGGCCGCCCCCGTGAGGCTGCTCGTCGATCGCTTCGTCGCGGCGGCCGAGGGGCGGATGCCGCTCGTCCTGGTGAACGTCGCCGCGACGTGGACCGGCCCGGTGCCGGCGGGAGCCCAGGTCCTCGACTGGTCGGCCGTCGGGTCAGGCACGCCCTCCGAGCTGGAGGGCGCGCTCGGTCCGGAGGCGACCCTCGAGGACGCCCTCGTGACACTCGAAGCAGCGGACGCGGCCGTCGGAGGAGGGGCGGCCTTCGTCTTCGATCCCCTGTCGTCCGTCCCGGCCGCGTGGGGCCCGGACGCGGCACTCGAGCTGTTCCTGTCGGCCTGCCCTCGCCTGTACCGCCGCCGCAGCCTCGCGGTCTGGCCGGTCCGCACCGACCGCCACCGGCCCACCTTCCTCCGGCGCCTCGAGGAGGTCACCCAGGTCGTCGTCGAGCTCGCCGACGATGCGGGACGACTGCACGTCACGGTCCGCAAGGCGGACGGGCGCCGCCCCGAGGTCACCGGGCGGAGCGTCCACGCCGAGGTGATCGACGGGGACCTGCGACCCGTCGACGCACCGGTCACCACCCGGCAACGGCTCGGGCAGGCGATCCGCGACCAACGCCTCGTGCGCGGCCTGTCGCAGACCGAGGTCGCACGCCGCGTCGGGATCAGCGCCTCTGCCCTCTCCCAGGTCGAGCGCGGTGTCCGCGGACCATCGGGTGACACCCTGGTGCGCCTCTGGGAGGTGCTGGACGTCCCCTTCGGCCCGCGCGGTGGCGCCGAGCGCGGGTACGAGGTGTCGCGCCGCAGCGGCCGCGAACGTGTGCGGCTGCAGGAGGGGCTCGAGGGCGAACGCGTCGTCGCCGCGACAGGTCAGGCCGGTACGTGGTTGCTGGAGGTGGCACCGGGTGCCTCGGGCAACCGCGCGCCGTTCGCGGTGAAGGCGCCCGAGACCGTCGTGATCCTGCGGGGGGTGCTCGACCTGCAGCTCGGTGGCCGGACCGAGACCTTCCACGAGGGGGACGCGGTCCAGGTGACGTCCGCTGCCGTCACCGGGTGGGCGAACCCGGGACCCGACCCGACCGAGGTGAGCTGGACCGTCCACCCGCGATGACTTCAGGATCATGGGTACGCTGAAGCTCTGCTTCATCGCGAGTAGCGCCCCGAGCACGGGGCGACGCCCACCGGCGCGCTCCACGACCCACGTGGAGCGTGCCCCGCGCCCCGAAGGAACGCTCGTGGCCGCCGACAGCCCCGCCACCTCCACCCGCACGCCTCCCATCCTGACCTCGGAGGGCCGTGCCTGGCTCCAGGCACGCCACGACCGGATCACGTCGCGTCTGGCACGGATCGAGGACGAGCTCGGCAACGAACGCAGCCAGCAGCTGATCTCCGAACAGCAGCAGCTGGTCGAACAGGTGGAGGCGCTCACCCACGTGCTGCGTGATGCGGTCGCCCCGCGCGAGTTGTCCGACGACCCGTCGATCGTCGAGGTCGGCGACGAGGTGGAGGTCGCGTTCTCGGACGGGTCGACCGAGACCTTCCTGATCGTGCACCCCGTCGAAGCCGGGATGGACGAGCGGCGCACGTCGATGGATGCGCCGCTGGCTGCGGCCGTGCTCGGGCGGCGTCCCGGTGATCGTGTCACGGTCACCTCACCTGCCGGTGCCTACAGCTGCACGCTGCTGCGGCGCTCGCGTCTCGACTAGCGTCTCCCCAGGTGCCTCGTCCAGGTGCCTCGTCCAGGTACTCGTGTCGAGCGGCGCGGGTCAGCGAAGTTCCCGCGGCTCGGGTCGCGACCCTTCACGTCCGCTGGGCGCAAGCCGGCCCGGGAACCTGGCCCGACACCTGGACGCCTGGTACCCACCCTCCTGCTCCGGTGGCACACGCCACCGGTCGTCGACCGGAGAGCCTCGCTTGTCCCGACCCCGACGCTCCGCCCCGCTGGCGTTCGCCGTGGTGGCCGCCCTGCTGCTGCCCGTGACCTTGGCGGCGGCCCAGTCGGCGGAGCAGAGTCGGTTGCAGGAGGCCCGGGACCGCATCGCCGCGGTGAGTCGTGAGCTCGACCGGGCGGAGGACGTCGCCGGCGACGCGGAGGTGGAACTCGCCGACGCCGACGCGCGTCTGGCCGAGGTCGAAGCGGTCGTCAACGACGTCGCAGCGGCCCTCGAACGCCAGCGCACCGCCGTGGCCGAGGCCGCAGCGCGGCTCGCCGCCGTCGAGGACGAGGCGGCGGCGGTGCGAGCCCGGCTCGAGGCACGGGCCGCGACGATGTTCAAGCAGGGTGCGGTCCGGGACTTCGACGTGCTGCTGTCCTCCGAGGGGGCCGAAGAGGCCCTGGCACGCTCCACCTTCCTCCGGTCCCTCGCGGTCGCCGACGCGTCGACCTTCGAGGCGCTCGGGGCGGTCGAGATCACCGTCGACGCCGAACGCGAGCGCCTGGCCGTCGAGGAGGACCGGCTGACGGGGATGCTGGCCGAGCAGGAGGAGCTCCTCGCGGAGGTGGAGCAGCTGCGTAGCCGGCGCGCCCTGGCTGCAGCGGATGCTCGGGCCCGGGTCGACCAGCTGTCGCAGGAGCACGACGACCTCGAGGCCGAGTCCGAGCGCATCGAGGCGCTGATCCGCCGGCAGCAGGAGGAGGCGCGGGCGGCGGCCCGCGAGGCCGCACGCCGGGCAGCCGCCGAGGCCGCAGCCGCGGCGGAAGCGGCCGCCGCCGCGGAGGAAGCCGCCGCTGCGCCGCCGCCACCACCACCACCACCACCGGCGCGCAGCGCTCCGGCCCCGGCGCCGTCCGGCGGCGGGTCGGCGCAGGTGTCGGCGCCGTCGTCGTCGGGGTTCGCCTGGCCGCTGTGCGCGCCGGTGACCTCCGAGTACGGCCCGCGGTGGGGTCGCATGCACCAGGGGATCGACCAGGGCGCCCGCACGGGCACGCCGATCGGCGCGTCGAAGGCCGGCACGGTGATCTTCGCCGGGTGGCAGGGTGGCTACGGCAACCTGGTGCTGATCGATCACCACGACGGTGTGGTGACCGCCTACGCCCACCAGAGCAGCATGGCGGTCAGCCGGGGTCAGTCGGTGTCGCAGGGGTCGACGATCGGGTACGTGGGCAACACCGGCAACTCCACGGGTCCGCACCTGCACTTCGAGACGCGGGTGAACGGGTCGGCGGTCAACCCGCGGCAGTACCTGTCGGGCAGCCCCTGCTGACCGGGTGCTCGCGGTGCTCGCCCCCGGGGTCGAGCCCGGTGCCGACGCCGACATCCGGCCCTACCGCTCCTGAGCAGTCGTGCGCCGGCGGCGACGGGCGAGCATCGCGGCGGTCAGCAGCACGAGCATCGCGACCAGCGTGCCCGCAACGGCGGCTGGCGCGTCGCCGATCGTGCCAGCGGGGACCATCGCGGCACCCGCCTCGTCCCCGCGTCCGTTCCCTGCACCGTCGGGGCGGCCCCGGGTGACCTCGACGGTCACCTCGGCGGTGTCCACCACCTCACCGCTGGCGTCCCGCACGGTGACACGCAGCGCGTGGGTATCGCGGGAGCTCTGGTGCGTGTCGACCCGGACCGTGACCGGCACCACCTGCCCGGCGTCGGCCTCGACCGTGCGCGGCTCGACGTCGGCGCTCCAGCGGCCCGGCACGTCGGTGACCTGCAGTTGGTAGGTGTCGCGCTCGTCGCCGCCGGTCAACCGCAGCTCGGCGGTGGCGCCGTCGCCGGCGCGCACGCGCAGCTCGCACGTCACGCAGTCGAGGTGCGCCTGGCCGTCACCACCGTCGTCGCCGTCACCACCGTTCCCCGGCCCGAGCCGGGCGGGGTTCTCCCACGTCGTCGCGTTCTCGAACAGCTGGTAGCCGGTGTAGGTCAGGGCGTGGGAGGACAGGCCGTAAGGGTGGAAGTTGTCGGTGGTCGGCTCGGGGAGGAGCGCACCGACGACACGGATGGTGCCGTCCCCGAGCGGCAGTTCGCCGAGGGAGACGCCCGCGAAGCCCGCCCCGCCGTCCGGACCGGGACGCACGTAGGAACGCCCGAGGTTGATGCCGCCGGCGTCCTCCCACGCCGACGGATCCACGACGCTGATCGGGGCATCACACCCTGACGAGCAGGTCGCGGGTCCACCGACGAGGTGACCGGTCGGCACCGGCTCGTAGGTCTGACGCCGGTCGTAGTACTGCGTGCCGTCCAAGGTCTGACGACCGCTGGCGGTGCCGTCCCTGGCGATGTTCCGGGTGAGGGGATGCCCGTCGAAGGTGGGTCCGGAACCGTCGTTGAAGTCGATGTAGCCGGCGTAGTAGACCCCGCGCCGGATGGCATCGGCGGCGATACCGGTGTCGAGCTCGGCGAGGCCGGCCACGGCACCATCGGTCAGGACGAGGTTGCCGCCGCTGCGGACGAACGCGTCGAGCGCGCCGGCGTAGGCGTGGCTGCGTTCCTCGTCCGTCGCGCCGGTGGTGAAGCGGTCCGCGACCACGAAGGTGTCGAACGTGCGCAGCAGGTCGGGGTCGTCGGCGATCTGCTCCACCGACAGGCCGACCAGCTCGCTGCCGGAGGCGGAGACGAAGTCGTTGAGGTCGCGGAAGAAGTCGGTCCGTGACACGTCGTACGGCGCCTGGTCGTCCCAGCCCGGGATGGCGTCGTCGTGGGTGAAGCGGATCGTGTACGACACGGGGCCGACACGCGCCGCGTTCGGCCGGATCTGGTAGACGCCGGCCTGTGGCCGGTTGAACTCGATCTGCGCGCCGGACTGCGCGTAGATGGGCCCACCGTCGAAGGACCGTGCGACCTCCTCGCAGCCCTCGGCCGGCTCCTCCTCCTCCTCCTCCTCCTCCTCCTCCTCGTCGTCGTCGTGGTCGTCGACGGCGACCCGGGTCCCGTGCTCGTGGGCGTGCTGGTGGGTCAGGTGCTGCTCCTCGCCCTCGGGCGCTCCGCAGTAGTCGAGGATGATCGACCCGGTGACGACGCCGGCACCGATCCCACGGACGTTGGCCGCCGTCGCCTCGATGGTCATGCCACCGTTGAAGATGTCGTGCTGGGGGCCCTTCACGACGAACTCGAAGCCCTGGGCGCCGGTGACCTCGCGGCCCTCGATGTCGGCCTGGGTCGGCAGGTCGTAGATGTGCGGCGGGGTCACGAACTCGCCGCCGTCGCTGCTGACCCGGTCGGGGTCGTCGAGGAAGGCGATGCGGCCGCCCGGTGCGTAGTCGATCTCGTCCTCGTACAGCAGCGAGGTGACCTGCGAGTAGATCAGCGACTTGTTGCCCTCGACCTGGAG
Source organism: Nitriliruptor alkaliphilus DSM 45188 (assembly GCF_000969705.1). GTDB lineage: Bacteria > Actinomycetota > Nitriliruptoria > Nitriliruptorales > Nitriliruptoraceae > Nitriliruptor > Nitriliruptor alkaliphilus. Next base: position 4,020,747 of record NZ_KQ033901.1, on the reverse strand, counting down.
CTGGACGATGTCGGGGAGGAAGGCGTTGTTGGGTGCGAGGTGGCTCAGCGCCATCTCGTTGTTGATCCCGACGCCGCCGAGGCCGAGGTCGGGGTTGTCCATCCAGTCACCCATGCCGCCGGTGATCTGGTACTCGATGGTGTCCCACACCGTGCCCCACTGGACGGTGCACATCGGCGCCGTCGTGCGGTCCTGCCCGAAGAACGGTTCGGGCACGGGGCCGGGGCAGTCCTCGGCCCGCGCCACGTGCGGGGACCAGGTCAGTCGCTCCTCGGCGTCGCGGAACATCAGCTCGGCCGTCTCGACGGTGATCGCGTTCTTGCGGAAGTCCTTCTGCGCCGCGCCGAGCAGGGTGTAGGACAACGAGTTGGCCGTGACCATGCCGTGCAGGTCGATGCCACCGGCGAACTGCTGGCCGCCGGTCCGGGTGTCGGACACCCACTTGAGGTAGCGGCCGAAGCCCCGGGTCTCGGGCTCGCTGAAGGAGGTGTAGGCGGGGTCGGAGTAGCCCTGGGTCGGCCAGTCGCGGTTGAGGTCCATGCCGTTGCCGTTGAAGCGCTGGTAGTAGACCCCGCCCTCGGAGTAGTCCCCGCGGATCCAGCCGTCGGGGTTGGACAGCGTGAACAGCATGACGCCGTCGGCCAGCGCCTGGCCGGCGGTCGGCGAGCGACCCTCCTCGTCGAACGGGTCGAGCAGCCGGCGGGGCTCCTGCGGCGACGATCCTTCCGTCGCGCAGTCGATCTCCCCGGGGGCGTCACCGTTCTGGCACGCCGCCCAGGTCGCCAGATCCTCGACGGCGCGGATACCGCCCTCGAGGCCGGCCCGCTCGATGCCGTGGATCGACAGCGAGTACACGAAGTGCCGGCGGTCGGCCTCCGGTGTGGCCGACGCCCGGTCCGTGACCTTCACCACGTACAGCGGACGCTGCTCGCGCGTCAGGTCCTCGCGGGGGATGCCCGCCGACATCAACGACTCGTTCGCGAAGTGCTCGTGCGTGCCGAACTGCTGCGGCAGGTTGATCAGCTGCACGTAGCGCGGGTACTTCTCGGCCAGGAACCTGAGGCCGGCGATGGCCTCGTCCCACTGCACGAACTGCACGGCGCAGGCGTTGCCGTTGGCGTTCGGCGAGGCGAGCGGGAGACCCGCGAGGCAACCCTGCGGGTCGGGGAACACCCGTCCGAGCGCCTGGTAGGTCTCGTCTCGGTCGGCGACGGGCGTCGCCGATGCCGGCGCGGCGAGCAGCGCCACAGCGGTGGCTGCGACCATCGCCGCGGCCAGGAGGATGCTGAACACAGGACGGACGGACGCGCGCAACGCAGGTCTCCCGAGACTGGTGGCAGGTCTCGGCGGGACTTCGACGGTGGGGGTGCGGGTCCCTACCGGGCGGTGGCGGTGCGCGCGCTACCGCGCACCGGCAGGGCGACCTGCCGCCGGCGGCGAAGCGGCGCGGCGTTCAGAACAGCTTCGGGATCATCGCCTCGACCAGGGAGGGGCCCGGCGTCGCCAGGGCCGCCTCGAGCTGGACGGTGAACTCGTCCGCGGTGGTGGCCCGCGTCGCGGGCACGCCCATGCCGCGCGCCAGCTCGGTGAAGTCGAGCCGCGGACGTCCGAGGTCGAACAGGTCGGCCGCCGCGGGACCCGTGGTGTCCGCGCCGACCCGCTGCAGCTCCATCTTGAGGATCTCGTAGGAGGCGTTGTTGTAGAGCACGACGGTCACGTCGAGCTCCTCGCGCGCCATCGTCCACAGCGACTGGATGGTGTACATCGCCGAGCCGTCGGCCTGCAACGCCAGGACCTTGCGGTCCGGGGCGGCGATCGCGGCACCGACGGCGGCCGGCAACCCGTAGCCGATGGAGCCACCGGTCAGCGTCAGCCAGTCGTGGCGGGGCGAGGCCGCCGTCGTCATGGGCAGCGACAGGCTCGAGGTCACGGCCTCGTCGACCACGATGGCACCCTCGGGCAGCAGCGCACCCACCGCCAGGGATGCCGTCCACGCGTCGAGCTGACCGGTCGGACGCTGCGACGGCTCGCCGGCCGGACGTGGCGGGGCCACCCCCGCGCACCCGAGCTCGTCGGCCAGGGCGGCCAGCGCGTCGCCAGCGGCATCGGACGCACCCGCGAGCATGTGGACCTCGGTGCCCTCGGGGACCAGCCGGCTCGGCTTGTCGGGGTAGGCGAAGAAGGTCACCGGCTCCTCGGCGCCGACCAGGATCAGGTGGCGCACGCCGGCCAGCTGCTGGCTCGCCGCCTCGGACAGGTAGCCGAGGCGGTCGAGGGGCGCGACCCCCTGGCCCCGCGCCAACCGGGTGGGGAAGACCTCGGCCAGGATCGCGGCTCCCGAGGCCTGGGCGATGGTGGCCGCGGCGTCGACGGCGGTCGGATCGGCCAGGGCGTCGCCGCCCACGAGGATCAGGGTCGCCTCGCCGGACCGCAGGGCCTTGGCGGCACCGGTGATGGTGTCCGCCGGGACCCCCCGCCGGCCGGCGGGGGCCACCGGGTCGGCGACGACGCCGCCGTCCCCCCAGCTGACGTCGGCGGGGAGGATCAGGGTGGCGACCTGGCCGGGCGAACCGATCGCGGCTGCGACCGCCTCGGCGGCGTCACGCCCGACGTCAGCCGTCGACGTGGAGGTACGCACCCACGAGGACACGTTGCGAGCGACCGTCTCGATGTCGGACTCGAGCGGGGCGTCCAGCTGCTTGTGGGGGAGGGCGTGGTCGCCCACGATGTTGACCACGGGGGTCGCGGCGCGGCGGGCGTTGTGGAGGTTGGCGAGGCCGTTGCCGAGCCCCGGACCGAGGTGGAGCAGGACCGCCGCCGGGCGACCCGCGATGCGTGCGTAGCCGTCGGCCGCCCCGGTGGCCACCCCCTCGAACAGGGCCAGGACGCCGCGCATCTCCGGCACGTCGTCGAGCGCGGCGACGAAGTGCATCTCGGAGGTCCCGGGGTTGGTGAAGCAGACGTCGACGTCCGCGCCGACCAGGGTGCGGATGAGTGCGTTGGCACCGTTCATGCGTCGTCCTTCGCGCGTACCGGTCGGGACCCTAACCGCCGCGTCGCCTCGTCAGCGGCCCTCGTCCGACCCTCGGTGGACGCCGCGGACGGGCCTGGGTGGACGAACGGGCTTGACCTCGACAGCGTTCGGTGTAACCGTGGTTGGCGTCGAGGTGCCGCCGGCGCGTCGACACGGCTCGACCAGGGAGCGCGACGTGCAGTCACCGATCCGAGACCGACGGGCGACCCGACCGGGGCGACGCGTGGGGTGGCTCACCATCCTCCCGCTCGCGCTGCTCGGACCGGTGCTGACCACCGGACCGGCCGCCGCCCAGGAGGCCGGTGCCGGAGGCGCGACGGGCGAGGAGGTCGTCATCTCCTCGATCGCGGCGTTGCTGTTCCTCGCCGGTGCAGGCGGGCTGGCGTTCGCCTACCGCCGCGGCAAGCTCGCCTCGCTCGACCGGCTCGCCGCGGGCACCGGCCGGGCCGCCGGCCTCCCCGGCTGGGCCGCCCTCCCGCTGGTGATCGCAGGTGTGTCGCTGATCGTCGCCGTCTTCGGCTTCTACTGGGACGTGGCGACCCACATCGACCACGGTCGCGACGACGGGGTCTTCGGCAACGCCGCGCACTGGCCGATCCTGCTGGGGCTGACCGGCATCGCCATCGCCGGTCTGGTGTCGACGCTGCTCGGGACCGACCGTTCCCACGCCGGTGGGCTCCAGCCCCGCCGCTGGCCCCGCGTCCCCGTCGGCGGCGCCCTGCTGTTCCTGTGCGGGCTCATCGCGCTCGCTGGCTTCCCGATCGATGACCTCTGGCACCGCATCTTCGGGCAGGACGTCACGCTGTGGAGCCCACCCCACATCCAGATGGTGTTCGGCGCGTCGGTGAGCACCGTGGCCCTGTGGGTGCTGTTCGTCGAGGCCGAGCGGTCGCAGCCCCGCGACGATCGGTCCCCGCGCCGGCGGTATCTGATCGAGGTCCAGCTGGCGGGGGCGGTCCTGATCGGCATGTCGACGCTGCAGGGTGAGTTCGACTTCGGCGTCCCGCAGTTCCGGCTGCTGTTCCAACCGCTCCTGATCGCGGTCGCCGCGGGCATCGCGCTGGTCGTGGCCCGCATCCGTCTCGGTCGCGGTGGCGCCCTCCTGGCGGTCGGCTTCTTCCTGCTGGTCCGAGGCACGATCAGCCTGGTGGTGAGCGGGCTGTTCGACCACGTCACCTTCCATCTGCCGCTCTACCTCGGTGCGGCGGTCGTCGTCGAGCTGATCGCGACCCGGCTCGCCCCCGACCGCCAGCTCACCTTCGGTGCCGCCTGCGGGCTCGCGATCGGGACGCTGGGGGTCGCGGCCGAGACCGCGTGGTCCCACGTGTGGATGCCCATCCCGTGGACGGCGACCCTGCTGCCTGAGGCCGCGTTCGTCGTCGTGCCGGCGGCCGTCGCGGCCGGGATCGTCGGCGGCTTCCTCGGCCGGTCGCTGACGCGTCCCGGGGTTCCCCGTCAGCGGGTGCCGTCCTGGCTGGCCCCCGCGGCTGGTGTCGTGCTCGTGGCAGCGATCGCCTACCCGCTGCCGACCACCGACACCGACGCCCGGGCCGAGGTGCGCCTGACCGCAGCCGACACGCCGCCCGGCAGCCAGGGTGAGCACGTCCACGTCCACGTCACCGTCGAGCCTGCGGACGCCGCCGTGGACGCCGAGTGGTTCCACGTCATCGCCTGGCAGGGCGCCCGGTGGTGGAGCGAGGAGGCCACCGAGATCCACGACCTCGAACCGCTCGGTGCCGGCACCTACCGGACCGTGGACCCGGTCCCCGTCCACGGTGAGTGGAAGACCATGCTGCGCCTGCACCAGGGGCGGGTGATGGCCGCCGCACCGATCTTCCTGCCCGAGGATCCGGAGATCCCGGCTGCGGAGGTCCCCGCCGAGCCCGAGGTGACCCGTGCCTTCGTGCCCGACCACCAGATCCTGCTGCGCGAGATGCGTCCGACCGCCGCCTGGGTCCCGTGGACGGGACAGGGGCTGATGGCGGTGATCGCGCTGGCCTGGCTGGCCGCGTTCGTGGCCGGCACCCGACGGCTGCGTCTCACCCGACCCGACGACGTGACCGCGACTGCCACGGTCCCCCCGGCGGAGCGGCGGACCGCGACCCGTTGAGCCACCCCCGGGCGGACCAGCACGGGCTGCGTCCGTCGGTCATCGTTCCGGTCGTGGCGGCGGATCGGGCGCCTCGTAGAGGGTGCGCTGGGCCTCCTCGGTCTCCAGCCCCGATCCACGCAGCAGGTCGATGCCGGTCGATCGGATCTGCCCGACGATGCGGCTGATCGCCAGATCCCGGGTGTCGCCGAACAGCGGCCGGGTCCGTGCGGCGGCAGCCCCCGCGTGCCGCCGGATCGCCTCGGTGGACGCGCCGGCGTCCAGGCGATCACCGAGCGCCGCGACCGCGTCGGCGAGGTCGAGGACGGCGTCCCCGAGCTCGGGTGGTGCCCCCTCGTCGTCGCGGCGATCGGTGTGCTGGAGCAGGGCAGCCGTGGCTCGGGCGAGCACCCGGGTGTCACGGACGGCGAGGTCGAGCTGCCCGACCGCGGCGGCGTAGGCACCGACCAGGTCACGCTGGCCGCGCAGGAGCGGGGTGATCCTCGCGTTCTCCTCGGCGACCTGGATCGACGCGCGCAGCTCGTCCACCTCGGCGTCCAGCGACCGTGCGCGGTCGAGCGCTCGGCGACCCGCGGCGAGATCGTCACGGTGCAGGGCGTCGGCCACGTCGCTGAGCGTCGCGACGAGGGCGGTGACGACCGGTCGTGCCGCGCGGCGCAGGTGACGGTCGGGGGCCGCAGGCAGCAACGCCGTCACGAGGAGGGCGGTCGCACCGCCGGTGGCTGCGTGGACGAACCGGTGAGGGACCAGATCGATGGTCGGTGGCTGGATCGTGACGACCAGGATGGCAGCGACCGCCGCCTGGGTGACCACGAGGGGGCCGCCACCCGCGGCCGTCACCACCACCATCGCCAGCACGGCGACCAGGACGAGCTGCCAGCCGCCGGTGCCGATGCCCAGCACGAGCAGGTCGGCGACCGCGATGCCCGCGGCCACGCCGACCACGATCTCGACCGCTCGTCTTCCCCGTTGGGCGGGCTGGTTCAGCACGATGACGGCGGCGATCGGGGCGAAGAACGGCAGGCGGTAGCCGAACACCAGGGTCGCCAGGGCCCAGGAGCCACCGAGCGCGAGCGCGACCTGCGCGAAGGTGCGCCGCGCCGCACGCAGGCGGTGCAGCGATCGGGTCAGCGGGGCCGGGACGGGCATCGCCGGAGGCTAACGGCACGGAGTAGGGGAGCGTTCCACGCCGCGAGCAGGGTCAGGCGGTCAGGCGCCGGTAGAGCGCGGCGGTCTCGGCCGCGATGGCGTCCCAGCTGAAGCGTTCCTCGACCCGTCGGCGGCCGGCGGCACCCAACCGGGACGAACGCTCGCGGTCCTCGAGCGCCTCGGTGACCCGGGCGGCGAGGTCGGTGGCGAACCGCGCGGCATCGACCGGTCCGCGCAGCTCGTCGTCGCCCGGCTCGAAGGGGACCAGCCAGCCGGTCTCGCCGTCGACGACCACCTCCGGGATGCCCCCGACGGCGGAGGCGACGACCGGCAGCCCCACGGCCATCGCCTCGAGGTTGACGATGCCGAACGGCTCGTAGATCGACGGGCACACGAACACGTCGGCGGCCGACAGGATCTGCAGGAGCTGCTCACGCGGGAGCATCTCCTCCACCCAGACGACCCGGACCGCTGCGTCGGCGAGATCGGCGACCCGGTCACGGAACTCGGCAGCGATCGCCGCCGTGTCCGGTGCGCCGGCGCACAGCACCAGCTGGGATCCGGCCGGGAGCAGCGCGGCCGCATCGAGCAGGTGGACCACGCCCTTCTGCCGCGTGATGCGTCCGACGAAGACCGCCGTCGGTCGGTCCGCGTCGATGCGGTGTTCGGCGAGGACGTCCCGCCCATCGACGCGGCGCCAGCCGTCGGGGTCCACCCCGTTGTGCACGATGGTGACGCGGTCCGGGTCGACCGACGGGTAGCAGGCGAGCACGTCGTCGCGCATCCCGCGCGAGACCGCCACGACGGCGTCCGCGCCCTCGAGGGCGGTGCGCTCGCAGAAGCTCGACAGCGCGTAACCGCCACCGAGCTGCTCGCGTTTCCACGGGCGGAGCGGTTCGAGGCTGTGGGTCGTCACCACGTGGGGGACCTCGTGGACCAGCGCCGCGAGGTGGCCGGCGAGGTTGGCGTACCAGGTGTGGCTGTGGACGAGGTCGACGTCACCGGTGGCCGCGACCATCGACAGGTCCGCCGAGACCGTGCGGAGCGCGGCGAGCTCGGGCCGGTCGCCGGCCAGGGCATCCCACTCACGGTGCGTGCCGGCCACCAGGGGATCCTCGCGGGGCTCGCCGAAGCAGTGCACGGCGACGTCGACGTGGGAGGCCAGCGCCCGCGAGAGTTCGGCGATGTGGACGCCGGCGCCGCCGTAGACGGCCGGCGGGTACTCCTTGGTGAGCAGCCCGACCCTCACGCGGACCCCGGACCCGGTACGTGGTCGCCCTTGCCGATGACCACGATCCCGCCGTCGGAGACGTGGAACCGCGCCCGGTCCTGCTCGGGGTCGACCCCGATGCGGGTGCCTGCCGGGATCCTCACGTTCTTGTCGACGATGGCCCGTCGGACCACCGCGCCGCGTCCGACGTCGACGCCGTGCAGCAGGACCGACTCCTCGACCGACGCGCCCGTGTGGACGTGGGCCCCGGGTGAGACCACCGAGCGACGGACCGTCCCGCCCGAGACCACGACGCCCGAGCAGATCATCGAGTCGACGGCCACCCCTCGTCGGTCGGCCTCGTCGAACACGAACTTCGCCGGCGGCAGGGGGTCGTGCCAGCTGTAGATCGGCCACTCGAGGTTGTAGAGGTTGAAGATCGGATGGACCGAGATCAGGTCCATGTGGGCCTCGTGGTAGGCGTCGACGGTCCCGACGTCGCGCCAGTAGCCACGGTCCCGGTCGGTGGCGCCCGGCACGTCGTTGTCGCGGAGGAAGTCGTGCACGGCCGCGTCGCCACGCCCGACCATCTCGGTGATGATGTTGCCCCCCATGTCGTGGGCGGAGGACTCGTCCGCGGCGTCGGCGCGGACCGCGTCGATCAGGGCCTCGGTGGTGAAGATGTAGTTGCCCATCGAGGCGAAGACCTGCGAGGGATCGTCCTCGAGCCCGACGGCGTCGCTCGGCTTCTCGTGGAACGCACGGATGCGCCCGTTCTCGCCCGGTTCGATGACCCCGAAGGCGTAGGCCTGCTCGACCGGCACGCGCAGGCCCGCGACCGTCACACCGGCCCCGGAGGCGATGTGTTCGTCGAGCATCTGGGAGGCGTCCATCCGGTAGAGGTTGTCGGCGCCGAACACGCAGATGTAGTCGGGGTCCTCGTCGCGGATGATGTTGATGTTCTGGAACAGCGCATCGGCCGATCCCTGGAACCAGGTGCGACCGGTACGCATCTGGGCGGGGACGGGCGCCACGAAGTTGCCCAGCATGGGCGACATCCGCCACGTCTTGGCGAGGTGGGTGTCGAGGCTGTGGCTCTTGTACTGCGTGAGCACGATGATGCGCCGGAACCCGGAGTTGACGAGGTTCGACAGCGCGAAGTCGACCAGGCGGTAGTTGCCGCCGAACGGCACCGCCGGTTTGGCACGGTCGCGGGTCAGGGGAGCGAGCCGACGGCCCTCGCCGCCGGCGAGCACCACCCCGAGGACGTTCGGCTGACGTGCCACTGCTTCGGCTCCCTGGTCGGCCAGGGGAGCCTAGGCGCACGCGCGGGGTGCGCGCGACGGGTCCTGGCGATCAGCCGACGGTGGTGCTGGCCTCGGTGGTGCCAGCGGCGCGATCCCAGGCCAGGCCCTGCGCTGCGACGTCGGTCACCTCGATGGCGTAGTCACCGGCGGTGCTGGCCATCCGGAAGCGGATCCGTCCGAACATGTCCGTGGTGCCCTGGACGGTCCGGGTCCGCTCGGGGCCGCGTACCCGTGCCTCGACCGACAGGTCCGAGCAGCGCTTGCCGTCGGCGTCGCGCACCTCGATCAGGAAGGTCACCCGGTGGCGGCCGTCGTCGAGCGTCTCGGGGTCGAGGACCTGGAGGTCGGTGACCCGCACGGGTTCGGTGAACAGGCCCGTCTTCGGCAGGTCGTCGGGGTGCGGCTCGAGGACGAGGTCCGGCGGCGGCGTCCGGCGACGCGCGAACGGGTTGGGGAGGGCCACAGCGGCAGGCTCCGGCGGGGTGGCGGGGAGGGGCGACGCGGCGCACGGTACCGCCGGGTCGCACCCTCCTCCGCCGCCTCGTCAGGTCGCGACGTCGCCCTGCTCGCCCATCTCGTCCCGCTCTTCACCGGTCACCACCGAGGCGATGCCACGCACGGCTCGGCTCAGCCCCGAGTCGGGGCCGTCCCAGTACTCGCCGTCGCTGACGTCGACGTGGAGCGCCACGAGCTTGGGGTCGTCGGGGCCCTCGAACCACGCCTCCATGGGCTCGGCCCACAGCCGTTCGATGACGTCGCGCTCGTCGGTGAAGCCCGCCTGCCCGGTCAGGGAGACGTAGAGGGAGTCCTTCGGGTCGCTGATGACGACCGCGACGTACTCGCTGTCTGGCAACGCCTGGACCCAATCGGCCTGACGGTCGGTCAGGAACCACAGGCGATCGCCGTCGCGGCCGGCGATGCTCATCGGGCGGGCCCGCTGGTCGGCGGTGACGACCATGGCGATGCGCTCGCCCTCGAGGACCTCGTCGAGCGTCCGGGTGTCCTGGTCCTGCACGTTCGCTCCTGTCCCGTGGCCGGTGCCTCTCACCGGCCAGACCACGAGGGTCGCGTCGCCGTGGTGGGTCGGTGGCGAGCGGACGAGGACCTCCGGCCACCTCCTGCCGGGAACCGCGGCCGCACGGTCAGGGTGGCCGCCGGCTCCAGCAGCCGACCAGGTGGTCACCTCGTGCTCGGGGTGCGGGAGGCGCAGCCGACCAGGTGGTCACCTCGTGCTCGGGGTGCGGGAGGCGCAGCCGACCAGGTGGTCACCTCGTGCTCGGGGTGCGGGAGGCGCAGCCGACCAGGTGGTCACCTCGGGCTCGGGGTGCGGGAGGCGCAGCCGACCAGGTGATCGTCGACGAGGCCCATGGCCTGGCTGAAGGCGTAGGCGGTGGTGGGGCCGACGAAGCGGAAGCCGCGCCGCTTGAGGTCGCGGGACAGCGCCGTGGCCTCGGGGGAGGTGGCGCGGACGTCGGCGAGGCTGCGGGGGATCGGCGGCGCCTCCGGGGCGTAGCGCCAGACGAACGCGTCGAGGGAGCCCTCGTCGGCGACGAGGTCGAGGTAGGCCCGGGCGTTGGTGATGGTGGCCTCGATCTTGCCCCGGTGGCGGATGATGCGCGCGTCCGCGAGCAGGCGTTCGACGTCGCCGGGGCCGTAGGCCGCCACGACCTCGGGATCGAAACCAGCGAACACCTCCCGGAACGCCGGGCGCTTGCGCAGGATGGTCAGCCAGGACAGGCCGGCCTGGAACCCCTCGAGGCACAGCTTCTCGAGCAGCCGCCGGTCGTCGTGGACGGGCTGACCCCACTCGGTGTCGTGGTAGGTGAGGTAGTCGGGGTCCTCTGCCGGCCACCAGCAGCGCACGAGGCCGTCGGTGCCGCGGGTCAGCCCGTCCGGCAGATCGGTCACCTCGGGGGCCTCCGGGTCGGTGCGCCCCGGGACCGTAGGCGCCCACCCGCGTTGACACCGCCCGGAGGGGCTGCGACCCTCTCCGCAACCCCTGACGGCCGGGTGTGCTCGCGTGCGCGCGAACAGCCCGCGACGAACCTGCCAGGGTCGCTCCACCGCCGCTGCGCCACCGGGTGCGGCGGCGCATCCTCCCATCCGCGACCGAGAGACCTGCCCCCGATGTCCGACGCCCCCGACACGAGTACGTCCCCGAGCGCCAGCACCGATCCGATGGCTGACGCTCCCACCACCCCGGAGTCCCTGGTCGTCAGCCAGGAGCCCGGCGGCACCATGACCTCCACCGGCGACCAGATCGTCGACAACGACCTCTCCGACGAGGAGTTCGAGGCCGCCCTCGAGGGCACGCTCCGAGCCATGGACGAGGGTTCGGTCATCGAGGGCGTGGTCGTCAAGATCGACCCCGACGAGGTCCTCCTCGACATCGGCTGGAAGTCCGAGGGGGTCATCCCCTCGCGCGAGCTGTCGATCAAGCTCGACGTGGATCCCAACGAGGTCGTGCAGGTCGGCGACGTCGTCGAAGCGCTCGTGATGAACAAGGAGGACGACCAGGGTCGGCTCGTCCTCTCCAAGAAGCGCGCCCAGTACGAGCGCGCCTGGGGCACGATCGAGGGGATCTACACCGACGACAAGACCGTCGTCGGCACGGTCATCGAGGTCGTCAAGGGTGGTCTCATCCTCGACATCGGGCTGCGCGGCTTCCTGCCCGCCTCCCTGGTCGAGATGCGTCGTGTGCGCGACCTCGCGCCGTACGTCGGCACCCAGCTCGAGTGCAAGATCATCGAGCTCGACAAGAACCGCAACAACGTCGTCCTCTCGCGCCGCAAGTTCCTCGAGGAGACGCAGTCGGAGTTCCGCAACGAGTTCCTGCGCTCGCTGCAGAAGGGCGAGATCCGTTCGGGTGTCGTGTCCTCGATCGTCAACTTCGGTTCGTTCGTGGACCTCGGTGGCGTCGACGGCCTCGTGCACGTCTCGGAGCTGTCCTGGAAGCACATCGACCACCCGTCCGAGGTCGTCGAGGTCGGTGACCAGGTCGAGGTGGAGGTCCTGGACGTGGACCTCGACCGCGAGCGGGTGTCGCTGTCGCTGAAGGCCACGCAGGAGGACCCCTGGCAGAAGTTCGCCCGGGAGCACGCGGTCAACGAGAACGTCGACGGCGAGGTGACCAAGCTGGTCCCGTTCGGTGCGTTCGTGAAGGTCGCGGACGGCATCGAGGGCCTCGTCCACATCTCCGAGCTGGCCGAGCGTCACGTCGAGGTGCCGGAGGCTGTGGTCAACGTCGGCGACCAGATCGAGGTCAAGGTCATCGACATCGACACGGTGCGTCGTCGCATCTCCCTGTCGCTGAAGCAGGCGCAGGCACCGGGCACCGGTGATGTCGAGCAGGACCCGTACGACCCGAACCCGACCCCCGTGGTCGAGACGGCGTACTCGTCCGGCGGTGACGACGAGGCTCCGGCCTCCGGGACCCTGGCGGCGGCGTTCGCGCAGGCCGGCTTCACCCGCGACACCGCTCCAACCCCGGAGGAGATGGCGCTGGCCGAGGCCGAGCTCCCCGAGGCTCCGGCCGAGGAGGTCGCGGAGGCTCCGGCCGAGGAGGTCGCCGAGGCTCCGGCCGAGGAGGTCGCCGAGGCTCCGGCCGACGAGGCTCCTGCGGCTCCGGCCGAGGCTGCCCCCGAGGACGACGAGCAGGCCTGAACGCCCCCGAACCACACCTGAGCCCCGGCCTCGTGCCGGGGCTCAGTGCTACCGGCTCTGCCCACCGCTGTCCAGGCCGTTCGGCGGCGTGAACCGACGCGGCGGACCGCTAGCCTGCGCCGCGCGCGGGTCGGGGCCGCGCGCACGGGCAGGTCCTGCGGAGGTGACGGTGTTCCTCGTCGGCTTGACCGGGGGGATCGGCAGCGGCAAGTCCACCGTTGCCGGGTGCTTCCGCGCCCGCGGTTGGCACGTGATCGATGCCGACGCCGTGGCGCGCGAGATCGTCGCACCGGGGGAGCGCACGCTGGCCGACCTGGCGGAGCGGTTCGGGGACGCGATCCTCCGGCCGGACGGCTCGCTCGACCGCCCCGCCCTGGCTCGGGTGGCCTTCGCCGACGATGCTTCCCGCGCGGACCTCGACCGGCTCACCCACCCGCGGATCGCGGCCAGGATCGCGGAACGACTGGCGGTGCTGGGCGGGCAGGAGCCTGGCCCCGACCCCCTGATCGCCGTGGTGGATCACCCGCTCCTGATCGAGACCGGTCAGACGGGACGGTTCGACGAGGTGGTCGTGGTCCTCGCGGAGGAGGCCACCCGGGTGGCGCGCCTCGTGCGCGACCGCGGGCTCCCGGAGGACGACATCCGGGCCAGGATGCGTGCTCAGGCCGGTGACGACGAGCGCCGCGCGGCAGCGACCCACCTGCTGGTCAACGAGGGCAGCCTCGCTGAGCTCGAGGCGGCCGCCGGCGCCGTGGCCGATCGGATCGAGGCGGCTGCACGTGAGGCACGAGGAGCGAGCCCGTGGTGACGGACCGGCCCCGCCTCGACCCGACGACCATCGACGTCGACGAGCTGGCCATCGATCCGGTGGCCTACCTGTCGAGCATCGAGGAGCTCGCGGGGCTGCTCGTCGAGGACACGGGCCTGATCGAACTGCTCGAACAGGTCCTCGAGCTCACGTCCCGCGCCATCGAGGCGAGCGCTGCCGTGTCGGTCACGGTGGTGGACGACGACGGGGCCCACGCGACCGCTGCGGCGAGCTCGCAGGACGCCCGCGACGTGGACGACGCGCAGTACGAGTTCGACGAGGGCCCGTGCGTCGAGGCGCTCCGCACGGGCCGTGAGCACCGGTTCGACGACCTGACCGAGCTCGATCGGTGGCCGCGGTTCCGCGAGCGAGCGCTCGCCCTGGGGTTCGGAAGCGTCCTCGCGGTGCCGCTCCGGGCGGGAACCGAGACCATCGGGTGCCTCAACGTCTTCGCCGCCGAGCCCGGCGGGCTGACCGACGACGATCGACTCGTGGCCCGGCGGATCGCAGCTCCGGCCGCCACGACGCTGGCCAACGCGCGCGCGTACCGCCGGGTCAGCCGGCTGGCCGAACAGTTGCAGGAGGCGTTGGAGCGGCGGGCTCTCATCGAACGCGCGAGAGGGGTCCTGATCGCGGCGGGTGCTGGCGACCAGGAGGCGGCGATGGCTCAGCTGCGCGCGATCTCGCAGGACCAGGACCGGTCGCTTTCCGAGGTGGCGACGGAGATCCTCGACCGTCTGGCAGCCGGCAACGGCGGCGAGCGAACGACGAGAGCCGGCGACCCGGGCTGACCCCGTCCGGTGACCTGTCCAGGTCGGCTGGGTCAGGACCGCCTGGTCCGGGTCGTACCGTCCCCGACGGTTGAGACCACCAGCCGCCCGGGAGCACCGCGGGGTAGACGGCGTGCGTCGCCTCAGGCTCCCGTCGACGCTGGGAGTCGCCGATGGATCTCGCGCCGCGTGCTCACCTGGCCTGGTTCGTGGGGGATGGCGCCGGGGCTCGATCGCGGGTCGCCGCGGTGGTGCCACACCTGACCGGCGTCCGGGTCACGGTCATCACGATCGGACCGGCCGGTCGGGTGCCGGCAGGGATCGACGCCGTGGTCGAACTGCCCTGGGCCGTGGACGCCGCCCAGGCGGCGCGCGGCCTCGGCGCACCGCGCACCCGGACGCGGCTCCGGGCCTGGTTGGCGGCCGACCGTCCGGACCTGCTCGTCGTGGACGGCGACTCGGCCATCACCGCCACGGCCCGGTCGGCCGGCGTGGCGACCGTCGGCGTCCGTCGGCCGGGACCGACCCCGGAGGCGGGGGCGTCGGTCCTCGCGTCCCCGGGTGCCGGCGACCTGGCGCCGTACCCGGCCCTGCTCGAACCCCGCGGCCTGCCACGCTGGCAGCGCGAGCGCACGGTCCACACCGGCCTGCTCTCGCGGTACGCGGGGCGGCGTCCCCACCGGCGCGCGGGGCGACGTGCGCTCGGCCTGGCAGCCGAAGCGCAGGTCGTGACCGTGGTCGCGGGACGGGACGGCTTGGGTTGCGCTGCCGACATCGCGGCCGCCGCCGCGGCGACGCCCGGTTGGACCTGGCTGACGGTGGGACGGTGCGGTTCGCCGGCCACCGGTCTGCCCCGGAACCTGCACCGCCTCGGGTGGCGTGACGATCCGTGGTCGGCGCTCGAGGCCGCCGACGTGGTCATCGGCAGCGGTGCCCTGTCGGTGGTGGCTGAGGTCGCGTCGGCTCGCCGTCCCCTGCTGGTGCTGCCGCGTCCCGGGCGGCCCGACGACGTGGGGCACGCACGCGTGCTGGCCGAGATCGGGGCGGCCACGGCGCTGCCGGCGTGGCTCGAACCGGGATCGTGGGAGCGGATGCTCGTCGGCGCGGTGGACACCGATCCGGGGACGCTGGCACACCTCGACGACGGACGCGGCCCCGCGCGGGCGGCCGACTGGCTGGCGACCTGGGCCACCTCACCGCCGATCGGTGCTCCAGCCGGTCAGGCGGCCCGGCCCGCGACCGACCCGATCCGGTGGCACGCCCCGGTGGGGCACGTGGTGGATCTCACGCGGTTCGACGCCGCGGCGTCGGCCGGACGCCGGTGACGCACGCGGCGTGCCCGCCGCCGTGTCGCAGCTGCGGGGTACCGTCGCGCGCATGAGCGATGACCCTGTCTCCACCTCGTCACCCGTGCCTGCTACGCCTCCCGGCGCTCCGCCCGGACCGGTCGCCCGGGACCCCTCCGGGGCGCCCCGGCACCGTCACCTACGCGACGACACCCCGTTCCGGGTGGTCAGCGACTTCACGCCGTCGGGGGACCAGCCGCGCGCCATCGAGCAGATCGTGTCCGCCTTCGAGGCGGGCGAACGCGCGGTCACCCTCCTCGGGGCGACCGGGACCGGCAAGACGTTCACCGCGGCGAAGGTCCTCGAGCGCCTGCAGCGACCGTGCCTGGTGATCGCGCCGAACAAGACCCTGGCCGCCCAGCTGGCCAACGAGTTCCGCGACTTCCTGCCGGACAACGCCGTCGAGTACTTCGTCAGCTACTACGACTACTACCAACCCGAGGCGTACATCGCCTCCAGCGACACCTACATCGAGAAGGACTCGTCGATCAACGACGAGATCGACCGGCTGCGTCACCGGGCGACGATGGCGTTGCTCTCGCGCCGTGACGTGGTGGTCGTCGCGTCGGTGTCGTGCATCTACGGCCTCGGCTCGCCGCACGAGTACGAGGACCACATCCTGTGGCTGCGGTCCGGGGACGACTCGGTCGGGCTCGACGGGGCCATGCGCAAGCTCGTCGACCTGCAGTACAGCCGCAACGACCTCAACCTCGTACGCGGCACCTTCCGCGTCCGGGGCGACACCCTCGAGGTGTTCCCGGCGGACGACGAACGGGCCGTCCGCGTCGAGTTCTTCGGCGAGGAGATCGACCGGATCGTGCGGGTCGACACCCTCACCGGCGAGGTCTCGCAGCCGGTGCGCGACGTCGGCGTCTTCCCCGCATCCCACTACGTCTCCTCGCGTCCGGCGCTCGAGCGCGCGGTGGTCTCGATCGAGGCCGAGCTCCAGGAGCGGCTGGCCGACCTCGAAGCCGCCGGCAAGCTGCTCGAGGCGCAGCGGCTGAAGATGCGCACCAACTACGACCTCGAGATGATCCGTGAGGTCGGCTCCTGCAACGGCATCGAGAACTACTCGCGTCACTTCGACGGCCGCGCGCCGGGCGAGGCGCCGTACACGCTGCTGGACTACTTCCCGCCCGACTTCGTGGTGATGACCGACGAGTCGCACGTCACCGTCCCGCAGATCGGCGCCATGTACGAGGGGGACCGCTCCCGCAAGGACAACCTCGTCGACTACGGGTTCCGGCTGCCGTCGGCGCGGGACAACCGCCCGCTCACCTTCGACGAGTTCCTCGGTCGCGTCGGACAGCGGCTGTTCATCTCGGCCACCCCGGGCCCCTACGAGCGCCGCGAGTCCGACACCATCGCGGAACAGATCATCCGACCGACGGGCCTCGTCGACCCCCAGGTGGTGCTGCGCGAGACCAAGGGGCAGATCGACGACCTCATGGAGGAGATCCGCCAGCGGGTCGAGCGCGACCAGCGGGTGCTGGTGACCACCCTCACCAAGAAGATGTCCGAGGATCTGACCGACTACCTGCTCGAGAACGGGGTGCGGGTGCGCTACCTGCACTCCGACATCGACACCGTGCAGCGCGTCGAGATCCTCAAGAACCTGCGCCTCGGTGAGTTCGACGTCCTGGTCGGCATCAACCTCCTGCGCGAGGGTCTCGACCTGCCCGAGGTGTCCCTCGTCGCGATCCTCGACGCCGACAAGGAGGGGTTCCTGCGGTCGTCGACCTCGCTGATCCAGACCATCGGTCGTGCGGCTCGCAACGTGGACGGCCAGGTCATCATGTACGCCGACCAGATCACCGATGCCATGAAGCAGGCGCTCGAGGAGACCGACCGTCGGCGCGAGAAACAGTTGGCCTACAACGCCGAACACGGCATCGACCCACAGACGATCCGCAAGCGCGTCGGCGACATCCTCGCGGCCGTGCGGGCCGAGGAGGCGGGTGTCGACTATCAGCCCGCCGAGGCGTCCTCGCGTGACCGCGTCGCCGACGCAGCCGAGGCGACGGAGCTGCCGCAGGAGGAGCTCGAGGCGCTGATCCGGCGTCTGGAGGAGGAGATGCACGAGGCGGCCGGCGATCTGCGTTTCGAGTACGCGGCCCGGCTCCGCGACGAGGTGTCGGATCTCAAGCGCGAGCTCGCCTCGATGCAGGCCGCCAACGTCTGACAGAACAGGTCGTGAGACCCTGGGCCGCGGACGCAACGCTCCGTTAGGGTCCCGTCCGGTGGTGACGACGCCGACGGACCGGAGGGGTGGGGTGAGCGTCCTGACCTGCGCAGGGCTGGCGAAGGCCTACGGCGACCTGACCGCGGTCGACGAGGTGTCCTTCGAGGTCGCCGAGGGCGAGACCTACGGTCTGCTCGGACCGAACGGCGCCGGGAAGACCACGACGATCTCGATGATCGCCGGGCTCCTGCGGCCCGACCGCGGCGAGGTCGAGGTGCTCGGTCGACGCCTGACGCCACGTACCGCGTCGGTGAAGGCTTCGATCGGACTGGTCCCACAGGACCTGGCCATCTACCCGGATCTGACCGCACGCGAGAACCTACGGTTCTTCGGGCGGCTCCACGGCCTCCGTGGCGATCGGCTGCGTGCCCGGACCGAGCAGGTGCTGGAGGTCACCGGCCTGACCGACCGGGCCGACGACCGGGCCGACGAGTTCTCCGGCGGGATGAAGCGCCGGCTCAACATCGGCATCGGGCTGCTCCACGAGCCGAAGCTGCTCATCCTCGACGAACCGACGGTGGGCGTCGACCCGCAGTCGCGCAACGCCATCCTCGAGTCGGTGGAGCAGCTGTCCACCGAGGGCATGGCCGTGCTCTACACGACCCACTACATGGAGGAGGCAGAACGGCTCTGCGACCGACTGGCCATCATCGACCAGGGACGGATCGTGGGGGAGGGCACCCGCCGTCAGCTGACCAGCGAGGTCGGCGAACTCGACCGCGTCCGCCTCGAGGTGGCCGGCGACGTGGCGGCGGCTGCCGCAGCATGCGCGGCCCTGGACCGGGTCAGCAGCGCCGACGTGGACGACCACGCGGTGGTCTGCCTGCTCGACGGTGCAGCTGCAGGTCTGCCCGCCCTGCTCGCTGCGGTGGGCGAGGTCGGCGCGACGGTCACCGGCGTCGAGGTCCGCGAACCGGACCTCGAGGACGTCTTCCTGCACCTCACCGGCCGAGCGTTGAGGGACTGACGTGGGTTCGGCGTTGCTCATCCTCGGCAAGGACCTGCGGCTACGCGTCCGCGACCGCAGCGTGTTCCTGTTCGCCTTCGTCGTCCCCATCGGGCTGACGTTCCTGTTCTCGATGATGTTCCCCGACGTCGACGAGCTCTCGGTCACGGCCGCCGTCATCGATCACGACGGTGGCCCGATCGCGGTGGCGTTCACCGATCAGGTGCTCCCGGCGGTGGTGGACGCTGGTGTCCTGACGCTCGAACCCGCGACCGACACCGCCGACGCGGAGGCGGCCCTGCGCGAGGGCGACCTGGACGCCGCGTGGGTCATCCCCGAGGGCTTCAGCGACGCGGTGACGTCCGGTCGGGGCGGGCAGCTCGAGGTCCTGGTGTCACCCGAGGCGGTGCTGGCCGGCGAGGTCGCACGCGGCGTCGCGTCCAGCTTCACCACGCGACTCGAGGCGTCGGCGCTCGCGGTCGCCACCACGCAGACGGTGGGTGGCAGCGACCTCGATCCGGCGTCGATCGCGGCGCAGGTGGCGGAAGGGGAGCCCTCGGTCGCCCTGGCCTCGCTGGTCGCCGAGGACCGTCAGCTCGACATGCCGAGCTACCTGGCGGCGGGGATGGCCGCGTTCTTCGTGTTCTTCACCGTGCAGTACGGGGTGACCGGACTGCTCGAGGAGCGGCAGCTCGGGACCCTGCCGCGTCTGCTCGCGGCACCGATCCCGGTGTGGGCCGTGCAGGTGGGCAAGGCCGCCGGTGCGGCGCTGCTCGGGCTGGTCTCCATGGCGGTGCTGGCGGTCTCCTCGTCGTTGCTGCTCGGCGCGGACTGGGGGCCGCCGATCGGCGTCGCGGTCCTCATCGTGGCGATCGTGGCCGCCGCCGTCGGGTTGATGTCGCTGGTCGCCACGTTCGCCAGGACCGGCGAGCAGGCGGGCAACTACCAGTCGATCGTGGCCATCGTCCTCGGCATGCTCGGCGGGGTGTTCGTCCCGCTGCCGGCCACCTCCGGCCTCCTCCAGCTCGCCGCATCGGCGTCGCCGCACGGCTGGTTCCTGCGGGGCATCACCGAGCAGGTCGCGTCGGGGGCCTGGACCGACGCCCTCCCGGCGGCAGGTGCGATCGCCCTGTTCGGACTCGTCGCGGCCGTCCCGGCGATCTGGCGTCTGCGGAGGTCGGCGACGTGGTGAGGTGGTGGGCGATCACCTGGATCGAGCTGGTGCGGCTGTTCCGCGACCGGGGCAACATCTTCTTCGTCCTGGTCTTCCCGCTGCTGTTGGTGGTCCTCATCGGCGCGAGCTTCGGCGGCGAGGGTGCGGGCGCCAGCATCGGCGTCGTGGCGGACGACGCCGACCCTGCGGCCCAGCGGCTGGTCGGTGCGTTGGACGGTCTCGACGGTCTCGACACCGAGGAGGTCGGGGACCCCGAGCAGCTGCGTGACCTGGTGGCCCGCGGTGGCCTGCGCGCCGGGGTCGTGATCCCGGACGGTTTCGGGGACGACCTGGCCCGCGGTGGAGGCGCGGAGGTCGCTTACATCGGACGTCCCGACGGCAGCGGCGCGTCCCTGCGCGCCGTGGTCGAAGGTGTCGTCAGCGGGGAAGCTTCCATCACCGATGCCGCGGTCGCGGCGGCCGACGCGACGGGGCGGCCGTTCACCGAGACCGCAGCCGTCGCTGCCGCTCTCGCCGACGTTCTGCCGCCGATCGTGGTGTCGGCGACGGAGGTGGCGGTCGAGGACGGGCTCGCGCAGGAGTTCGCCGGTCTCGGCCAGTTCGACCTCGGCGCGTCGAGCCAGCTGTTCCTCTTCACGTTCCTGACGGCCACCGCTGGCGGGGTGGCGCTGATCCAGACCCGGCAGTACGGGGTGGCGCGGCGGATGCTGTCGACCTCCACACCGCCGCTGGTGGTGCTGACGGGGGTGGCAGGTGGGCGTATCGGCGTGGCGTTGTTCCAGGCGGCATACATCGTGGCGGTCACCGCCGTCGTCTTCGGGGTGAACTGGGGCGATCCGGTCGCCACCACCGCCGTGGTCCTGCTCTTCTGCCTCGTCGCCGGCGGTGCCGGGATGCTCGTCGGGGCGACGCTGCGCAACGACAGCCAGGCGAGCGGGGTCGGGGTCGGGCTCGGGCTCGGGCTCGCGGCGCTCGGTGGTTCCATGGCGCCGCTCGAGATCTTCCCGGACACGATCCGGCGGGTCGCGATGGTCACCCCCCACGCGTGGGCGAACCAGGCGATGGCCGAACTGGTGCGTCGTGACGGGCGGCTCGGCGACGTCCTCGTCGAACTCGCGGTGCTCGCGGCCTTCGCCGTGGTGATCCTGACGGCCGCGACCGTGCTGCTGCGCCGCAACCTGACCCGCTGAGCGTCGCCGGGTTAGGCTCTGCTCGCTCCGCCCCCACGTCGTGAGAGGCTCTCCGTGGACGAGGTCCTGTTCTCCGTGCACCGGTGGCTCGGCTACGCGCTGACCGTGGTGGTCCTCGTGGCCGCGATGGTGGCGTTCGGCCGCGCCAAGAACGGGCAGGAGTTCACCGCGGGTCTCTACCGTGCGGTGTACGGGGTGCTCTCCCTGCACGTCCTGCTCGGCATCGCGCTGTACACCACGCGCCAGGCGTGGGACATGGACGCGCTCATCGCCTACGTCCACCCGGCACTCGGGATCGTGGCACTCGGCCTCGGCCAGGCGCTGCTCGGCCGGGCGCGACGCACCCAGATGGCCGCCGATGCGCACCGCCTCGCCGGACGGGCCCTCCTCCTCACCCTGGTGCTGATCCTCGGTGCGGTCGGGGTCGCGAGCGTGCCCGGAGCGTGACCGACGCCCCCGACGCCGAGGGCGTCTCGTCCGACGCGTACCTGCGAACGATCGAGGAGCTCCTCGCGCTGCTGCTCGAGGACACACCGTTCGGTGAGCTGCTCGAACAGGTGCTGGAGCTCACCGAGCGTGCGGCGGAGCGGGTCGACGGCGTCGCCGTCACCGTCCGCCGTTGGAACGGGCGCACCGACACGGCGGCGGCCAGCTCCGACGCGGCGCGCGAGATCGACGAGGTCCAGCGCGAGCGCGGGGCAGGGCCGTGCGTCGACACCATGGACAGCGGCCGCGAGTACGCGTCCGACGACCTGCGCCACGACCGCCGCTGGGGGGCGGCGATGGCCGAGACGGCGGATCGGACGGGGCTGGTCGCCGTCCTGGCCGTGCCGCTCGTGGCCGGCGGCGAGACGATCGGGGCGATCAACGTCTTCAGCCGCACGCCGGGCGGGATCGACGCCGAGGCGGCCACGACGGTCCGTGGCATCGCGGCGCCGGTCGCGGCCACCCTCGCCAACGCCAGGGCCTACCACCGGGTCGAGCAGCTCGGGGAACAGCTGCGCGAGGCGCTGTCCACGCGGGGCGTGATCGAGCAGGCCAAGGGGATCTTGATGGTCCGGGCCGGGGTCGACGACGAGCAGGCCTTCGCGCTCCTGCGCCGGACCTCGCAGCACCAGAACCGCAAGCTGCGGGACGTCGCGGCGTCGGTGGTCGCGATGCGCGACCAGCTCCCGTCCGCTCGCGACCCGCGGGGCGGATCAACTGGCGAGCAGCCGTAGTTCGTCGAGGTCCACCAGTGCGGTCGCCGCGACCTGCGAGGCGCCGTCACGTTCCCGTCGTTCCAGTACCAGCGGCACGCTGACGAGGTAGGGCGGGTCGAGCATCGCCAGCGCCAGCAGCCCGGTGTGCACCTCGGCGGCGAGGTCCGCCGGCAGTTCGCCGACCTGGTGCCCGCCGGCGTGGACCTCGCAGCAGGAGCGGCGGCCGATCGTGGGCATCAGCCGTGCGGTCCGTCCCGGGTCGTGCGTGTCGGCCGTTCGTGCGTCCAGGAGCGTGGCCAGCTCCTCCTGGTGCTCGTCGCACGCCGCGACCACGACCCGGTCGGTCCCCGACACGTCGAGGTCCTGGAGTCGGTCGCGCAGAGTCACGGGCGATCCTCGCGGTCCGGTGGTCGCCGGCGAGCATCCTCGGGGGGGCTCTGGTCGGATGGTGCACCCGGTCCGCTCGCTCGGCCAGCATGTGCCGCGACGGCGCACGTGGACGAGCCTGGGGTGACCGTACGGCCGCCGACCGGGTCCGGCTGGCCGATCGGCCTGGGCGACGGCGTAGGGTCATCCTCCCGCCGATGCAGGCCGGTCGCTGGTCGCCCAGGTCCGTGACAGGCCGTCGGGCGATGATCGAGCGGCCGACGACGTCGACGCGCTCGCGGCCGAGCTCGAGACGTGGCTCGAGCGGCGCCCGTACGAGTTCCGGACCGGGGACGCTCTCGCCGGTTCGGCGGTCGCACGGTACGAGCAGCTCGGTCCTGAGGTGACGGCCCTCGAAGCGACCGGGGACCGCCGCGAGGGCACCACCGAGTTCGTGCTGCGGATCCGGGTCGAGACCGAGTACTACCTGGGGTGGAAGGGGACGTCAGCGGAGGTGGGCACCGCGGAGGGCTGTTTCCGCTTCGTCGAGGCCGATCACTTCACGGACCTCCGACACCAGCCCGAGCCGTGCGGTGATCGTGAGCCCATCGACCTTCCACCGCCGACCGACGGCGGGACGGGCGGCGGCTCACCGCCGCAGCCGGGTGGCTAGCGGTGGCGCTCGGCGCAACCGAAGGGTGGTTCCCGGGACCACCGGGGGCGCGACGGCCGGCGTCCGACCGATGTCGTGCCCCGTCCGCTGGGGCGCCACAGGGCGATGTCGGTGCAGGTGGAGCGCATCGACGCCCGTTCCGACCGCCCCCACCCGCTCCACCTCGACGTACGGCGGGTCCCGCTCGACCGGTCTGCGGCCCGCCTACCATCCGCGCTCGGCCCACCGGGGAACCGCTACGCCAGGCGCTCCAACGGTCGCTCGCGACCGAGAACAGGGCTCCAGCCCAGACAACGGTCACGACGGCAGGCACGACGCGCTCCGCCCGGCCAGAACCTGAGCTCCTCCAGCCCAGCTTCTGGGACCGGGCGTGGCGAAGGACGCACCGCCGCGCACGTCGCCACCCCAACGGTGACCGGCGCATCGTGGCCGCTCCGGGCGTTGCGTGACGGTTCCTGGCTGCTGGGCGCCAGCAACTGTCGCCGACGCTGGCGAAGCACCCGGTGCCCGTGGCAGTTCCCGGCCGCCAGAAGCCAGGAACTGCCGTGGTCGGCTCCGCGGCGCGCTGCAGCACGGCGACAGGATGGCCGGAACCGCTGTGCATCAACCGGGTGACCAGCGCTGTCTTCCCGATGCCTGGCTCCCCCTCGACGAGCACGACGCAGCCGCGGCCGGCCGCGGCCTCTTCCCGTGCCGCGTCGAGGACCGCGAGCTGCTCGTCCCGCTCCAGCAGTTCCACGCACCGACCCTACTCCGCTCGACCCCGGGTCACCTCGTGGGTGACGACCCCGGCCGCCAGGTGACCGTGG